>JAYWAV010000338.1:0-3619 GCA_043782015.1 Rhodoferax sp.
TCGTTGAGATTGAACATTTTGCGGAGCTTGACGCTCCAGCCGGACCAGTCCAAGGCATTCATAGTTAGTTTCATCTCAATGTTTCAACTCTTCAACTCGTTAACTCGGTGTGGGTCCGATTGTGCCCAATTCAAGGTCGGCCCCAGAAATGGGAGGGACATCCTTCATTGCAATCTGGGCCAACATTTGGCGTAATTCCGGCAAACCGGTCAAATTGCGCGCGCTGACAAAAATACGAGGTGTTGGTACACCGTCCAAGTCGTAAAGGTCCTGTACCTGCAAAGGCTGGTGCGGTGTATCCAGGTTGTCAATCTTGTTGAACACCAGCAACTGCGGAATATCCTGGGCGCCGATTTCAGCCAACACCATCTGCACCTGGGTAATTTGCTCGGCATATTCAGGGTTGGCGGCGTCGACCACATGCAGCAGCAAATCGGCATCAATCGCCTCTTGCAAAGTCGCCTGGAACGCATCGACCAGGCCGTGCGGCAGGTCGCGGATAAATCCTACGGTATCGGACAGCGACACCGAGCGGCCCGCTTCGCCCAGATACAGCTGGCGCGTGGTGGTATCTAGCGTCGCAAACAACTGGTCTGCCGCATACGCACGGGCCTTGACCAGCGCATTGAACAACGTGGATTTACCCGCGTTGGTGTAGCCAATCAGCGAAATATTGAAAGCGTCGCGGCGCTCACGCTGGCGGCGCTGCGTCTGGCGTTGCTTCTTGACTTTGCTCAGGCGCTCTTTGGTGCGCTTGATGGTCTCGCCAATCATCCGGCGATCCAGCTCAATTTGTTTCTCACCCGGTCCGCCGCGCACACCTGCTCCGCCAGTTTGGCGCTCCAGGTGGGACCAGCGACGTACCAGGCGGGTTTTCAGATATTCCAGCCGGGCCAACTCGACCTGCAGCTTGCCTTCGTGGCTGCGCGCACGCTGCGCGAAAATTTCCAGAATCAAATAGGTCCGGTCGTTGACCGGCAGCTCCAGATGCCGCTCCAGATTGCGCTGTTGCCCGGGACTCAGCGATTGATCAAACAGGATTTCTTGGGCTCCGAGCTGTGCAGCAAGCAGCTTGATTTCGTCGGCCTTGCCACTGCCGATGAACAGAGCGGCATCGGGGGCCTTGCGCTTGCATGTGACACGCCCCACCGGCGTCATGCCAGCCGTCTGGGCCAATAAACCCAACTCTTCAAGCTCACCGTCGAAATGCGGGAGACCCAAGTCCACCCCCACCAGGATGGTTGGGGCGACAACAGGCACAGGCTTGGCAGTCAATTCAACGGGATGGATGGAGACTTCCCTTGGGAAGCCCCAAGGTGAATCCGTTGATCAGGTCGCAGCAGGCTCTTCGCCAGCAACTGCAAAGTTGACTGCACGGCCCGGAACGATAGTGGAAATGGCATGCTTGTAGACCATTTGAGTCACGGTATTGCGCAGCAACACCACGTATTGGTCGAAAGACTCGATTTGGCCCTGCAATTTGATGCCGTTGACCAGGTAAATGGATACCGGGACATGTTCCCTGCGCAGTGCATTGAGGAACGGGTCTTGCAGTAGCTGCCCTTTGTTGTTCACGATATTCTCCGTGTTCAAAAGTGATGAGAACTTGACGATACCACACCAAGGCTTGCCCAGCCCTGACGGAGGGACATCCTCAGCGGTCGTCTTTGTCCGAGAAGGGGTTTTGCGAGGACTTCATCTGGATACGCAGCGGGGTGCCCACCAGATCGAATTCCTTGCGGAATCGCCCTTCCAGGAAGCGCTTGTAGGCCTCGGTGACGCCTTCCAGCGAGTTTCCGTGAACGATGATGATGGGGGGGTTCATGCCACCCTGGTGCGCGTAACGCAGCTTGGGACGGTAGGCGCCGACCTTCTTGGGGGTCTGGAACTGCACCGCCTCCAGCAAAAGGCGGGTCAGCACCGGTGTTGGCATTTTACAGTTCGCAGCACGGTGTGCTTGGGCAATCGAGTCCCAGACCGGGCCCAGACCCTGGCGCTTTTGGGCTGAAATCAGGTGCAAAGCGGCAAATTTCAGGAATCCCAGGCGGGTTTCCAGTGAGCGCTTGACCAGCTCACGCTGGTATTCATCCACCGCATCCCATTTGTTGACGGCGACGACCACCGCACGACCGGACTCCAGGATGTAGCCCGCAATGTGGGCGTCCTGGTCAGTCACGCCCTCGATCGCATCAATCAGCAACAGCACCACGCTGGCCGACTCAATCGCCTGCAGGGTTTTGACGACCGAGAATTTCTCAATCGCCTCAAATACCTTGCCTTTGCGGCGCAAGCCTGCTGTGTCGATCAGCTCAAACTTCTGCCCATTGCGCTCAAAAGGCACAGAAATGGCATCGCGGGTTGTCCCCGGCATGTCAAAGGCGACCAAACGTTCTTCGCCCAGCCAGGTATTGATCAGCGTGGACTTGCCCACGTTGGGCCGACCGGCTACCGCAAGCCGAACGACGCTCGGGTCGCTCTCGGCGTTTTCTTCATCCACTTCGGGCAAATGCAACGGCGCAAAGGCAGCGTCTATCAAATCCCGAATACCTTGTCCATGCGCAGCGCTGACCGGCAGCACCTCGCCCAAACCGAGTTCATAGAAATCCGACAAATGCATGCCGTCCTTCATGCCTTCGGCCTTGTTGGCCACCAGCAGACATGGCTTGCCCAGTTTGCGCAGGTACTTGGCAATGTCATGGTCTTGCGCCGACATACCGGCGCGCGCATCCACGACAAACACCACGACGTCGGCTTCTGCAACGGCCTGACGCGTCTGTTTGGCCATCTCCTTGTAGATCCCACTGGTCGCGTCCGGCTCAAACCCTCCGGTATCGATGACGATGTATTCCTGCTTGCCCTGCTTGCCGTTGCCGTAGTGGCGATCACGTGTAAGTCCGGCGAAGTCCGCAACAATCGCATCGCGCGTTTTGGTCAACCGGTTGAACAATGTCGATTTACCGACATTGGGTCGGCCCACCAGGGCGATGACAGGTTTCATGAAAGCTTACTCAGGTTCAATCCGGGCGAAAGGCGTACACGCCGCCACGGCGAGTCACGACCACCAGCGTAGCGCCTGCCAGCACAGGGGCCGCGACCAAGGCCGAACCATCCGTGTTGACGCGGTTCAGCAAGCTGCCATCTTCCGGTGATACAAAATGCACCAGCCCGGATTCGTCGCCCACCACAATGGATTTGCCCAACCACAGCGGGGCGGACAAACCACGGTAACGCAGGTTCTCGGAGGTCCACAGCTTGTCGCCCTCCGCACGTTTCCAGGCAACTACTCTGCCATCCGCTTCGGTACCAACCACGGTCGAAGCGTCACCCGAAATACCGACTGCACCGTTGGATGTCTTGGTCCACACCGTGCGCCCGCGCAAGGTGTCTACACAGCCCACGGCTGACTGGAATGCCCGTACGCACAGGCTCTCGCCCTCGCGGCTTACGCCAGCGACAATATCCACCAGACGCTCAACCTCATTGGTACCGCGGCTATTGGCGATAGCTCCATCCCAACGGGTACTTCCGTTTTGCGGGTTCATCCCCACTACACGGCCGCTCTGTCCAACCACCAGGGTGTCGCCCATGGCCATCAACACTCCGGCCTGACCCAAGACCA
>JAYWAV010000339.1:0-3604 GCA_043782015.1 Rhodoferax sp.
GGCACCGGCCGCGCCACCTCTTCGCGGGAGAAAACGTCGGGGCCGCCGAAATGGGGGAGAACGATTGCGCGCATGTCTTTATGCCTCTTCAGTTTGAACGGGAACTTGGCGCCCTTTGGTTTGAAAGGCCCGCTGTGCTGTCCCGCAGCATGGTTTCACAAGAATGCCCCGAGGCTCTTGCGTGAAGTCGCTAAATGGATTGGAGCTGCCGCGCCGCTGGCCACGAACATCGACCAGGAGTACTTCAGACCACGTGCCTGGGGAGTGTTGGCCGGAAGGAACTTCCCCGTTTTTTCCGCCAGGTACAGCAGGATGGCATTGCTGTCGAACCCCGCGGTACCGTCGTTGTCGATAGCCGCGTCCAATCCCAGCGGCGATATGCATTCGTGCGTGAGCGCGGCGACAGAAAGTGCTTTGTGCTGCCGAAAGCCGTAGATGTGTCAAATATATGTGTCAAATATATTTGACAGATTAACTCCGGATAAGTACAGTTTGTTCATGTCGGCGATTCTCGAACTCAGCTCAGCCGTGCGGACGCGCCGTTCGGACATGGGCCTTACCCAGACCAGCCTGGCCAAGCTCAGTGGTCTGTCGCGCACTACCGTCAACCAGGTAGAAAATGGCACCGTCAAGGACCTGAGCCTCACCCGTGCAGCGAAGCTGCTGGGCGTGCTGGGTTTGTCCATGACCGTCGCGGCGCCTCGTTCGAAGATCTCCAGGAACCATGAAGCGAAGAGTTCGGCACTCGACCTCGCCGCGCGCACGGCCAATGTGAGCTACCGTCTCACCATCAGCGCCCCCCAATTGCGCGAAGCCCTTAGCACGGACACGCTGCCCGTCAGCTTGCGGCCTCACTTGCACAGCTTGCTTGACGAGGCACCCGTTTCGCTGCTCGCCTCCATGGTCGAGGAGCTTCACTCGGAGCTCGGCCTCGAGCGCACGCAAATCTGGAAGAAGATGCGGGAACTGGCACACCAACTCAAGAGCAGTCGCGAACTCTGGTTATGAGCACGCTCGACCTCAATCGGCCGGGTGTTTGGACCGAGCTTTTTCCCGCAGCGCTCAGGTTGATGGCGCATTTGGAAAGCCAGACCGATCATCCACCGTGGACGTTCGGCGGAGGTACGGTTCTGATGCTGCGTATCGGCCATCGCCAAAGCAAGGACATCGACCTTTTCGTGCCCGACCCCCAATACCTGGGCTACGTCAATCCCCGCCTGAGCGACGTTGCGGAACAGGTCAGCGCCGACTACGAGGAAAACGCCGAGTTCATCAAGTTCTTTCTGCCCGCTGGCGAAATCGACATTGTCGTGGGCACCGCCCTGACCGACCGGCCCTTCGATGTCGCGTTTCATGCCGGGCGCGATATCAGGTTCGAAACTTGCGCTGAAATTATTGCCAAGAAGATGTGGCATCGTGGCAACCAGGCGAAGGCTCGGGACCTGTACGACCTGTACGACCTGTGCGCAGTTGCGCAGTCGGAGCCCGAAGCCATTACGCTTGCAGCCCCGTTTCTTGGCAAACACGGTGCAGCGTTCTTGCGGCGGCTACACGAGCGCGCTGACTTGGTGGAGGCTGAATTTGGTGCCATTGACGTGCTCGGATTCAAGCCGTCATTCGCAAAATGCCGAGAGCAAGCGCACGGCATTATTGAACCGATCCTTGCCAACGATGGCCACTGAACATCGGAATGGACTATCGGATACAGCGTGGTCGGCAAACTCCACGCCGGGGTCGTGTCAATTCAGGCTTTCAGCCGCGCGTTTTGAGGGAACATCGCCTTGCGCGCCTCTTCGTCCATCTCGGTCTTGAAGGTGAAGCGCGTTTTAAGCGCCTCCGCACGTTGTGCGGCGGGCCGCGTATTGATCTCGTCCAGCAGCCGCTTGACGTTGGCCAGCTTGTCCCAGGGGTCAACGCCCATCACCACCGGCAGCACCCGTGCCCACCCCCAAACGGCCATGTCCACCAGGGTGTAGTCGTCGCCCAGCATGTAACGGCGGTTTGCCAGATGTGCGTCCAGAATGCCCCAGTGACGCCAGGCTTCGAAGTCATACCGGTTCACGGCATAGGCCTTGGGCTCGGGCGCGAAGTTGCGGAAGTGAACGAACTGGCCCGAATAGGGGCCAATACCACTGGCCACGAACATCAACCAGGAGTACATCGGACCCCGTGCCTGGGGTGTGTTGGCCGGCAGGAACTTCCCGGTTTTTTCCGCGAGGTACAGCAGGATGGCATTGCTGTCGAACACTACGGTTCCGTCGTCGTCGATAGCCGGCAACTTGGCATTGGGGTTGACCGCGGTGTAGGCGGGCAAGTGCTGCTCGCCTTTGCGCGTGTCCACGGGAACGATCTCGTAAGCCAGCCCCGACTCCTCCAGGAAGAGCGCCACCTTGGCGGGATTGGGGGCGGTGTTGTAGTAGAACTTGATCACATGGGTTCCTTGAAAAATGGGTGCTTGCCATTATGGCGCGGCTGCCACGCCCCCTGACGCACGCAGGACCCGTTCAGCGGGCCGACGCCACCCGCAAAGCTGGCGCAGGGTAGGCCACTCCGGCGCCAGGGTCGTACGTGGTTCTGTACGTGAAACCCAATAAAGCAAAACGGGCTAGCACTTTGATAGCACTGACCCGTTGATTTTATTGGTCGGTGTGAAAGGATTCGAACCTTCGACCCCTTGCACCCCATGCAAGTGCGCTACCAGGCTGCGCCACACACCGAACTAGCTTCCGATTATACCGATGCGATAAAGGCGCTTCAGTACGTGGCCGACAACAACTCGCGTATCTCGGATAACTCGCGGCGCACCATCAGCAGTTGCCCGGCTGCAGGGCCGGCATCGATGTCGCTGTCGGCAAAGTCATCCAGATCGGCATCGCTGGTTTCTATGACCTCGACGCCCTCCAGCAACACTTCGCCGTTCTTGCGTTTGTCGCGTTCGTTTTGCAGCAGTTCCTGCATCTTGTTGCGCGCGCCGCTGATGGTAAAACCCTGGTCGTACAACAGATCGCGGATGCGCCGGATCATGAGCACTTCGTGGTGCTGGTAATAACGCCGGTTGCCGCGCCGTTTCATCGGACGCAGCTGGGTAAACTCCTGCTCCCAATACCGCAACACGTGCGGTTTGACGCCGCACAAATCCCCCACCTCACCGATGGTGAAATAACGTTTGGCGGGAATGAGAGGGAGCGCTTTCCCCATTGAAATCAATGCTGTAGGCGAGAAAGCTTTGAGGTTACTCTAAGATCACACAGGATGCAAAGCCTGTCTGCGTCACGGCTCCACAAATATTTTGCCAGGCGTCTCTAAAGCGCCAACGCAACGCGGCCCTCGTCCTGGATCTGGTCCTTGAGTTTGTGGCTGGCGTGAAAGGTGACCACGCGGCGCGCCTGGATCGGTATCGCCTCGCCGGTACGCGGGTTGCGGCCCGGCCGCGGCGCCTTGGTACGAATCTGGAAGTTGCCAAAGCCTGAGATCTTGACGTCGGCCCCGTCCACCAGGCTGGCTGAAATAAGGTCGAAGAACGCGTCGATCATGTCCTTGGATTCACGTTTGTTCAAGCCAATTTGCTCAAACAACAATTCGGCCAGCTGCGCCTTGGTCAAGG
>JAYWAV010000340.1:0-3604 GCA_043782015.1 Rhodoferax sp.
TTTGCCCCCAAACATGCCGAAAATATCCGCGCACTCACGCGCAATGGCTTTTATTCCAAAACGTCCATCGTGCGAGTGCAGGACAACTATGTCACGCAGTGGGCCGACCCCAATGACGAAGACAAGGGCAAAGCGCTCTCATTGGGCGACGCAAAGACCACGCTGCCTGCTGAGTTCTCCGTTCCCTACAAAGGATTGTCGATTACACGATTGAAGGACAAGGATGGCTGGGCACCTGTGACGGGTTGGATTGATGGCATGCCTGTCGCGGCCAACCCGGCCAGGAATAAGGCCTGGATGGCGCATTGCTATGGCGTGGTCGGGTCAGCGCGCGGCAACCCGGCAGACAGCAGCAATGCGGGCAGCCTGTACGTGATCATCGGCCAGGCGCCGCGTCGGCTGGACCTGAACATTACGGTGGTCGGTCGTGTGCTCAAGGGCATGGAGGCCTTGTCTTCTTTGCCCCGTGGCCCGGCACCCATGGGTTTCTATGACAAGCCGGAAATGAATATCCCTCTCGGGCCAGTCCGTTTGCTGGCAGACATGCATGTGGCAGAGCGCCCGGCACTGGAAGTCATGCGCACCGATACCGCGACGTGGACGGCATTTGTGGAGGCCACACGGAATCCGACGGCTGAGTGGTTTGCCTACAAGCCCGGGCACACCAATGTCTGCAACCGCAGCGTGCCAACCCGTGCGGTCGGTGGCTGACGTATTTATTTCTTGCGTGTCACAATAAAACATTGTTTAACAGGGAGAGGAAAAAATGAAGAAGTTCATTGTTTGCATTGCAGTGGCGGTTGCTAGCCTGGCGGCCCATGCGCAGAATTCCAACTGGCGCTTTTATTTTGGTCTGGGCGCCGCAAGCGGTGGTGAAGATATTGCCCACGGAACGATCACTACAGTGGGCACAAACCAAGTGAAGGACTTCACCGTAGGCCCCGGAAACGGCATCCAGAAGCGTATCGGATTCGACTACCGCCTTGCCGACCGCTTCACACTGCAAGCCTCGATTGGACATTTCACTGCGGAGCCAATGGGCTACAACGGTAGCTACGACTATACGGTTGTACCGGTCGAGTTCATGGGCTTCATGGATGTGCTCGGCGGCCTGCGCATCGGCGCTGGCCTGCGCAAATCATCCTCTGAACTGCGTGGTGGCAAACTGGCCGCGGACTCTCCAGTAAACGGCACCTACAAGAGCGACGGTGGCGCAGTCGTGGAATTGCAATACATGTTTGTCGGTGCAGACCGTACCGGTGGCAAGTCCATGCCGCAATTTGGCATCAGCCTGCGCGCGGTCACCGAAAAATTCAATCACACGCTGGGTGAGTTGAACGGTGACCACAAGGAAATTGGCCTGGTGATGTACTACTGATTTGCAGTACGGGGTGCGTTCCCCTCAGGGCTCGCCATCCCAGTAGTCCAGATTCTGGTCGTTGCGTTGTAACGCATCAAAGTTGGTGCCATCGGTGCGGCGTGCCATGGCCAGATGCTTGTCTGAATCCGGGTACTCCACGATCTCAGGTGATTCGCGCGTGCTGATGGACAGGTATTTCAGCGGCAACTCAGACGTGTTGATGAGCTGGTGTGGATACTCCGGCCCGGGCGGTATGAATACCACATCACCGGTGCGCAAGGGCAGCATCTCGCCCGCCACCCGCAGCGTCCCAGTGCCCTCCAGCACGATGAACATTTCTTCCTGGGCGTAGTGAAAATGGTAGGGGCAGGAACGCTTGCCCGGCGCCACGGTGTCGACGGAAGCACCCAGATTCTTCGCAGCAGTGCCAGTGCCCAGGCGCGCCGCGAGGCTGTCGTAGAGCGGGGCGCGTACCTGGTGCTCCAGCGGGACCTCGTTGAAGTTGCGGATCAGAAGTGCGGCGAGCGCAATTTTTTCAGGAGCCATCAGAATCCTCTTATGTCTGGGTCAGCCAGGTCAGCGGATCTTTCAGCGCGGCTTCGAACCCTTGTATGTACCGGCCCACATGCAGACCATCCATCAGCGCGTGGTGCACCTCTACTGACAGCGGCATCCAAAGGTGGTCACCCTCCGCATCGATGCGGCCAAAGGCGATCTTCGGGATGGAGTCATGTGGGCCCCATTGGCGGGCGTTGGAATAGCTGCTGAAGTGCACCCACGGCACTGCGCTCATGTGCAGCGTGGCGGTCCCGTGCTTGGCCGGCTCAAACGGTGCATCGGCCCGGCGCATTGTGGCCAAGGTAGCTGCCCCTTGCGTTGCAAATTCTGCGAAGCTGCGTTGATGCTCCAGCGTGGCGAAACCGATGCTTTCGTCTTCGCGCAGCACGGTCGTGCCGCCATGCACCACGTCATGCACGCGCACGCGGTCGCCTTCCAGGCGGTAGCGGAACGGTTCAATGTCGTTGCCCAGACGGATGGCGATGAAGTGGTAGGCCAGCGATATCGTGCCAATGCCCGACGCTTTGACAGCTTTTTTCAGTTGCGCCACATCGACCCGGGTACAGAGGTTGAAGCACGGAATGTCATAGCCGCGAAACAACTCAAAAGCCGAGCGGCGTGGCCAGGTTTCCAGATCCAGGTAGACAGGTGTGTTGTTCATAGCGTGAATTTAGCGGGTACGTCCAGCACGGTAGGAGGCGGTGGCGCTGATGCCCTTTCCGCCCAGACCTTCTGCCGCTGCCATACGTGCCATGGCTTTGCCAGCATGGGCATGGGTGATCGCAAGGCCCAGCGCATCTGCGGCATCAGGGCCGGGCAGGCCGGGCAGTGACAACAGACGTTTGACCATTTCCTGAACCTGGTCCTTTTGCGCACGGCCGTGACCGGCAACAGCTTGTTTCATTTGCAGCGCCGTGTATTCCGCAACCGACAAGTTGGCATTCACCAGCGCAGTGATCAGCGCGCCACGCGCCTGACCGAGCAGCAAGGTTGATTGCGGGTTCACGTTGACGAACACGATTTCCATCGCCGCGCAGGTGGGCTGGTAGCGCTGCACCACTTCGCCGATACCGTCGAATAGCACCTTCAGGCGCGCCGGCAGCGCGTGGGTATCCAGGTGTTGCGTGCTGATCGTGCCACTGGCTACGTAGGCGAGGTCTGCGCCCTGCACATCCACCACGCCAAAGCCGGTGGTGCGCAAGCCAGGGTCAATGCCGAGAATCCTCATAACTTGCGGGTCAGACCACGTGCGCAAGCGATGTGCTCTGACCCCAACGGTTTGTAATGGGCCTTACAGGTCAAAATACCACCGTGCAGAGTGGAAAAAGACCGGTGCAGCAAAGCACAAAGCGTCGACACGGTCCAGCAGACCGCCTGCGCCCGTGACCGAATCACCTTGTGCGCCCCAGCTCGGAATGCCGCGGTCGCGCTTAAGGGCCTTCATCACAAAATGCCCCATCGATCCGGCCACGCAGGCGATGAAAGAAAACGCAAACGCAGTACCTGGCACCCAGGGCGTAATGCCAGCCAACAGTGCGCCCACCAGGCTTGCGACAAAGATGCCAATCCAGAAGCTTGCCCAGTTGAAACTCTGGCTGATCGCAGGGGCCACCGGCGCACGCTTGAGCGTGCGTGAGGCCAGATGCTGGGTGACCATGCAGGTCTGCACCACCAGCACCAGGAAGA
>JAYWAV010000341.1:0-3599 GCA_043782015.1 Rhodoferax sp.
TGTTCGCGCTCGACCGGGTAGTAATCATCGGGCGCAGTTTTGACATTGATGCCAGGCACATGCATCGGAAAAGTGACGTCAAGATTGGCAGCCTGTCGCATGACGTTGTCGTGCGTCAGGTTGTCGCCCGCCTGTTTGAGCACCTGCACAATGGCCTGCGCCTCCGTATAGGCGGCCACATTGAAGCCGTCGTTCACATCACCAGCCGGGTAATACTTTTTCATCCAGATCAACCAGTCCTCATATTCTTGGCCTTTCTGGAACTGTGGATCATTGGTGAGTCTGGAAGTCAACCCCGTGATCACACCAATCCCATTGGTCAGCCCTGCAGGCACCATCGTCGCCGTGAGCGATGCGGAGCCACCGCTCAAATAGTGCTGGGGCTTCCAGCCCAGATCAGCCGCTTTGCGGATGGTCTGGGCCGCGAATTTTGGCAGCGAGAAGTTGAACAATACGTCGGCGCCCGAAGCTTGCAGCGAAATCACTTGGCTGTCTACCGTAACGTCAGTTGCCTCGTAGGTGGCTCTTGCGACGATCATGCTTTTGGCCCTGTCACCCAACGCGTCCTCAATGCCTTTCAGATAATCTTTGCCAAAATCATCACTCTGGTAGAGGACGGCAATCTTGCCGTTGGGCTTGGTCTCCAGCAAATGGGTGATGAAATTCTTTGCCTCAGATTGCAGGCTTGGCTGGAATCCCATTGTCCAAGGGAAGTTTTTCGGGTCGCCCCATTTGGTGGCGCCGGACAAGTTAAAGAGCTGCGGCACATGTTTGTCGTTCATGTACTTGTGAATGGCCGTGTTGGTGGGTGTGCCCAAGATTCCAAAAATCAGCAGCACTTCTTCCTGCTCAACCAGTTTGCGCGCCTGTTCCAGCGTTTTGGCCGGGTTGTAGCCGTCGTCAACCGAAATGTATTTGATCATCCTCCCGTTGACGCCGCCTTCCGCGTTGACCTTGGCGAAATAGGCGCCAAACGCCTTGCCCATGGTGGAATACGAAGACGCCGGGCCAGAGTAAGGGATGATGTTGCCGATCTTGATTTCTTTGTCCGTGGCGCCGGGGTCGTATTTCTTTTGCGCATGGACGGTTTGCACCGGCAGTGTTGCCGCAATGGCCAAAACAGCAAAAAGCTTCTTCATTTGTTTTCTCCTTTTTCAGTTGAACTGTCCGCAAGTGCTGGGCCATAGCGAGAAAAACCTACAGGTGTGTTCATACTGGACGTAAAGGTCTGGCTTGGATAGACTCAAAACCGCTTAGCCAAACGGCTATGTGCCGTTACGGCCTGTAGTCGAAACCGCTTAGAACGCGGACTGAATGGACAAAGAGGCAACACATGCGCTGTTTGATCGTGGACGACCACCCCATGACGCGGGACGGCACCGCCATCGCATTGGGCGCAGCAGACCCGGCCATGGAAATTTTCCAAGCCGGGTCCTTGCTTCAGGCGTTTGAGTTGCTGGCCCAATGGCCCAGCGTTGACCTCGTATTGCTGGATCTTGACCTGGTCGACAGCCAGGGTGTGGCCACCTTGCGCACATTCAAGGACTGGTGCGATGCGCATGGGGTTGACGCACGCATCGTGGTGTTGTCAGGCCACTGTGAACCCGATCTGGTGCGTGACGTGGTCGACCATTTCGCCACCGGGTTCATCCAGAAGGCCACATCGCAGGCTCTGTTCAAGCATGCCATAGGCCTGACGATGGCGGGTGGCGTCTACATTCCCGAAGTCATCCTGCGGCAAATGGGATCATCGCAAAGTTCTGTGCCGCCGCCAGTTGCCAATGCCGCATCACCCGGGCTGACGCCCAGGGAAGTTGAGGTCGCCTCGCTGCTGGTTCAGGGCCATACCTACAAGAAAATAGCCCGGGAGCTGGAGCGTGCCGACGGCAAACCGGTCTCGGAGCACACGATTCGGGCACATGTCGGCAACATCGCCTGGAAACTCGGTGTCACGGAGAATGCCAAGGCAGGCGTGATGGCAGAAATCGCGCGGCGCGAGTTGCGATTCCCGAGGCCGGCTCAGGTCTCTTGAGTTGACGCCGTTGCCATCCGCGAACGGATCAGCACGGCATTGAGCTCGCGATGCAGCAACTCGATACCCACCGGCTTGTGCAGCATAGTAAAGCCGGCGTCAGCGACGCGCTGGAGTTCGTCGGCCGAGGTGTCGCCCGAGATCAGTAGCGCTGGCAGCTGGAACGCATCGCCAAACAGAGCCCGCTGGTTCGCAAGCACCTGCGCGATGGCATTCAGCCCAGTTTGGCCGCCCTCCAGCCGGTAGTCTGCAACGATGGCCTGCGGTGTGAATTCAGCGCCAGCCAGTGCGTGCAAGGCCTCCACCGCTGACGATACGGCAAGAACGCGGCAACCGAAGTCCATCAGCGTTGTGGTGATGCCGTCGCGCGCCATTGGGTCGTCGTCGATCAGCACGATCAGTGCCCCTTTGACGTAGTCTTGAGAAACTACTGTAGGCGTGGGCGGTTTGGCCAGTAGCGGGCCATCGGCCCGGCGCATGTCCAGGGCAAAAGTCGAACCATGGCCGGATGTGGTCTTTAGCCGAATGCGCACACCTAGAAGGTCAGCCAGTTCGCGGACAATCGCCAGCCCAAGCCCGAGGCCTTTGCGCCGGTCGCGCGCCTGGTTGTCCACTTGGTAATAGGGCTCAAAAATGCGCTGCCGCTCGGACTGCGGAATGCCAATGCCGCTGTCGCTGACCAAGATGCGAACAATGCTACCCCGGGACGCGGCACGAATCGAGATGGAACCGCTTTCGGTGTAGCGCACCGCGTTCTGCGCGATGTTTCTGACAATGC
The DNA here is from genome assembly GCA_043782015.1 of Rhodoferax sp. GTDB lineage: Bacteria > Pseudomonadota > Gammaproteobacteria > Burkholderiales > Burkholderiaceae_C > Allorhodoferax. The sequence goes on from JAYWAV010000341.1 coordinate 2,811, forward strand.
GTTCGAGCAGCACCGGATCGCTTTGCACGCAGCCGCCTTCCGATTCGACAAGCAAAGCCAATCCTTTGGCTTCGGCAAAGGGGCGGATCTGTAAGTCGATGCTGGCCAGCAGGTGGTCGATGCCGATCAACTCGACATGTGGCTTGATCGACCCCATGGATACTTTCGAAAAATCGAGCACAGCGTTGAGCAGGTCTTCCATCGCGGCCACCGAGTCTTCGATTTTGCCGAGCGTCGCCTGGGCTTCCGGATCGTGGCAGATACGCTGCATGTGACCCACATACTGGACCAGCGCGTGCATAGGCTGGCGCAAGTCGTGGCTGGTGGCGGCCATGAATGTGATTTTGGCCCGGTTGGCTTGCTCAGCGTGTTCGCGCGCCACTTCGGCGGCAGCCTGGGCCTGCCGTGCGGCCTGTTCTTGCTGTGTGCGCAAGGCCAGCAGGTCTTCATTCTGATGGGCCAATTCGATGGCCCCGGTGACTACTGCTTCCTGCTTTCTGGCAAATAGGATCAGCATGGCACAAAACGGGAAATAACCCAAGGCCAGCAATTGGTGCGGCAAGTCGCCAAACCTGAGCAGCCCCGCCGCGAACACCACGGTCAGAGTGATGCTGAATGCTGCCACTGCCGCCCGGTGCACGGCCTGGCCGCTGACGCCCGTCATCGTCACCATGCACATTGCAACGAGCAAGAAACCCTCTTGTTGCAATAGATCGGCTGGCAACAACATCCAGGAGGCGCTGCCCCACGTGGCACCAGCGAAGACTGCGTTCCAGGCATAAAACCTGG
>JAYWAV010000342.1:0-3599 GCA_043782015.1 Rhodoferax sp.
CGCAATCGCCAGCGGCAGGCCAATGGCCGACCACATCGAGTAGCGGCCACCCACCCAGTCCCAAAAGCCAAACGTGGTCGTGATGCCAAATGCATTTGCCGCTGCCACGTTGGTCGTCAGCGCCGCAAAGTGGCCCGCCGTGTTGGTACCACCATTCGCCTCAAACCAAGCCTTGGCCGAATGCGCATTGGTCATGGTCTCAATCGTGGTGAAGGTTTTGCTGGCGACCAGAAACAGCGTGCTGTCCACCTTCAGGTGCTTCAACGTCGCAGCCAGCTCATGGCCATCCACGTTGGACACAAAGTGCAATCGCTTGCCGCTGGTGGCAAACGCATCCAGCGCCAACACGGCCATTTGCGGCCCCAAGTCCGAACCGCCAATGCCGATGTTCACGACGTCGGTGATCGCAGCGTCTGCGCGCACTTGCTCCGCGTAAGCAAGCATCGCATCCAGCACTGCATACACCTTGGCTTGCTCAGTTTCGCGATGGATTGCTATCGAATCTGTAGCTGCCTGCACTTTTCCTGCGGGCGCTGCAGCCGGTTTCAGTGCTGGATTTCGCAATAAAACGTGCCAGACTTCGCGTCCTTCGGTATGGTTGATTTTCTCGCCCGCAAACATCGCATCGCGGTGTTCCTCGACACCACTCTGGCGCGCGAGGTCCAGCAACAACCTCTCGGTCGCATCGTCAATCAGGTTCTTTGACAGATCCGCAAACACATAGGGCGCGCTTTGGCTGAAGCGGCCAAAGCGTTGCGCGTCCGCAGCAAACGAGTCGCGCAAATCCAGCGACTTGCCCTGGCTTTCAAATCGCGCATGCAACTGCGCCCAAACCGGCGTGCGGTCGCAACGAATTTTTGTCATTTGATTCATTCAGTTAAGGACAGAGCTAAAGGTCTGTCCCGCAAAGTTTCAGCAAGCCAGCATCAGTTGTTCAAGCTTCACGGCATCCACGCAGAACGCGCGGATGCCTTCGGCCAGCTTCTCCGTTGCCATCGCGTCTTCGTTCAACGCTAAACGGAAACCAGCCTCGTCGTAGTTGACCGCGTCCAGCGGCAGCGCGGCAGCGACCTTGGCGTCGAGCGCGCGCGACAACGGTGTGTCCGTCGCAGCGAGGCTGGCCAGCAGGTCCGGGCTGATGGTCAACAGATCGCAGCCGGCCAATGCAGTGATCTGGCCCACGTTGCGGAAGCTCGCGCCCATAACTTCGGTGGCGATGCCGAACTTCTTGTAGTAGTTGTAGATCTGCGTGACCGACTTCACACCAGGATCGTTGGACAAAGTGTTATCGGCTTCGACCCATGCCGCGCCCGCGGACTTTTTGTACCAATCGTAAATGCGGCCGACAAAAGGCGAGATCAGTTGCACCTTGGCCTGGCCGCATGCGACCGCCTGACTGAAGGAGAACAGCAGCGTCAGGTTGGTATGGATACCCTTGCGCTCCAGTTGTTGCGCGGCCTGAATGCCTTCCCAAGTCGACGCCACCTTGATCAGCACGCGGTCGATATGAATCCCTTGCGCCTGGTACAGCTCGATCAGGCGCTCACCACGCGTGACTGTGGCCATAGTGTCAAAGCTCAGGCGCGCATCGACCTCGGTAGATACGCGGCCCGGAATGATGGACAGGATTTCGCAGCCAAAACGCACCAGCAGGCGGTCCATGATTTCGTCCATGGGGCGACCACGGAACTGGTTCACGGTGTCCTTCAGCAGCGGTGCGTAATCGGGCTTTTGTACGGCCTTCAGAATCAGCGACGGATTGGTCGTCGCGTCTGTCGGCAGATAGGTACCGAGCTGTTTGAAATCGCCAGTGTCGGCCACGACCGTGGTGAATTGCTTGAGGGCGTCGAGTTGGTTCATGGGGTGCTTTGGATGGAAGAAAACTTGAACTACGGTTGAAAAACTTGTTGAATTATCGATGAAACAAAGTTACATTACAACGTCGTTATTTATGTAACCTGAAAAAATGAGCTTTGATCTTGTTCTGTTTGGTGGCACCGGCGATTTGACCTGGCGCAAGCTGATGCCGGCCCTGTTTCAGGCGTTTCGCCATGGCACTTTGCCCGAAGGCGGCCGCATCATTGGCGTCGGCCGTGACGCGCTGAGCCACGACCAATACCGGGCGCTGATCCAGTCACGCTTTGACAAGGTCGACCTGGCCAAACGCCCAAGCGCAGAAGAATTTGCCCGCTTCGCCGCCATCCTCGAATTTGTCCGCATGGACCTGTCCAAGCCGGACGACTACGCCACCCTGGCCGCCACGCTGAAAGAGCGCAACGCGAAGACGGTGGTGATGTATGTCGCCACTGCCCCGTCGCTGTTCACCACCGTGTGCGAGCAGCTGGCCGCCGCTGGTTTGAATACGCCACACACCCGCGTCGTGCTGGAAAAGCCACTGGGCCACGACCTCACATCCAACCGCGCGATCAACCACACGGTGCGCAAATTTTTCGAAGAGAAACAGGTCTTTCGCATCGACCATTACCTGGGCAAACCCGCGGTGCAAAACCTGTTTGCGCTGCGTTTTGGCAATGCGCTGTTTGAGCCGCTGTGGCGCCGGGAACATATCGCCAACATCCAGATCACGATTGCCGAAGACCTGGGCGTGGAAAGCCGCGGTGCGTTTTACGAAACCACCGGCGCGCTGCGCGACATGGTGCAAAACCACGCACTGCAATTGCTGTGCGCCATCGGCATGGAACCACCGATCAACTCGCACGCGGATGCCATCCGCGACGAGAAACTCAAGGTGCTTCGTTCGCTGAAACCCTGGACACAGGAGTCTTTGTCGCAAGACGTGGTGCGCGGCCGCTACACCAGCGGCTCCATTGGCGGCACGCAAGTACCCGGCTACCGCGAAGAGGCGGGTGTCAACCCGAACAGCAACACCGAAACCTTTGTCGCGCTGCGTACCGAAATTGAAAACTGGCGCTGGGCTGGCGTGCCGTTCTATATCCGCACTGGCAAACGCCTTGCCGGGCGCGATGCCCGTATCGTGATCAACTTTCGCCCGACACCGCACGCAATTTTCAATACGCAAAGCGACGTTACCAACCGCCTGGTGATCAACCTGCAGCCCAAGGACGGACTGGAATTGCATTTATTGGCGCAGGGTCAGGCCAATCGTGCTTCGCGCAGTGCTGCGGCCCTTGCATTGGCCCCGGTACAACTTGATTTGGACTTCGACAAGCGCTTTGGCTCCGAGCGCGTGGGTGCGTACGAACGCTTGCTGCTGGATGTGATTGATGGCCGCCTGAATCTGTTTGTGCGTAGCGACGAGCAGGAAGAAGCCTGGCGCTGGGTGGAGCCCATGCTGCATTTCTGGGCGAACGATCCGCAAGGCCCACGGCCCTACGCATCTGGTACCTGGGGGCCGAGTGCTTCCAGCGCAATGATTGCGCGCGATGGCTTCTGCTGGAGCGAGGAGTCGTGAACATCACTTTCTCCGTTCGCCCAGAGCCTGTCGAAGGGCTCGCGTGGCTTCGACAAGCTCAGCCCGAACGGCACCAAAGATAAAAGGGCAACACCATGTTAGACCGAATCAAAGCCTCTCTCCCGTCATTGGCCCCAGCGGAGCAGCGCGTAGGCAAGCTGTGCCT
>JAYWAV010000343.1:0-3590 GCA_043782015.1 Rhodoferax sp.
CAAAAAGTGGTAACCAAACAAGCCGTAAATACCCAAACCCAGCGCAGACCGGCTCACCCGCCACTGCCGGTAAAACGGCCAAGCGGGCACACTGCCCACCAGCAGCCCAATGCCCGTCAGTAAAAACGGCGGCACATGCGACAGCAGCGTGCCCAGCACCGCCAGGGACGACCACAGGGCAATGGCGGCCAGGGCCAGGAGGGTGGGGGATTTAAAAGCCGACATGCCACCGCAGATGGTTTCGCCCCCGGCCTCAGGCTCAGGCTTTTGCTGCTTTCACCTTCAACCGCCAGGCATGCAGCAACGGCTCGGTGTAGCCGCTTGGCTGCGCCAGCCCTTTAAACACCAGATCAGTCGCAGCCTTGTACGCCATCGACGTCGCAAAATTGCCCGCCATCGGCTTGTACTGCGTGTCGCCAGCGTTCTGGCCGTCAACCACAGCGGCCATGCGCTCGAAGGTCTCTGTGACTTGCGCTTTCGTCACCACGCCGTGCAGCAGCCAGTTGGCCATGTGCTGGCTGCTGATGCGCAGGGTGGCGCGGTCTTCCATCAGGCCGACGTTGTGGATGTCGGGCACTTTGCTGCAGCCCACGCCCTGATCGATCCAGCGCACGACATAGCCCAAAATACCCTGGGCGTTGTTGTCCAGCTCGGCCTGGGTTTCAGCCTCTGTCCAGAAGGGCACCAGCGCCGTGGGGATTTGCAAGATCGCGTCCAGCAGATTTTCTTCCATCGCCAGCGACTTGTGCTCCTTGACGAACGTCTCCATGCTCTTTTGCAGCGCGACTACATCCACCTGGTGATAGTGCAGCGCATGCAGTGTTGCGGCAGTTGGCGAAGGGACCCACGCGGTGTTGGCGCCGGCTTGCGGGTGCGCGATTTTTTGTTTCATCATTTCCGCCATCAGGTCAGGCATGGCCCACATGCCCTTGCCGATCTGGGCGCGGCCTAAAAGCCCGCAGGCCAGGCCGATCTGCACGTTGCTCATCTCATAAGCGCGCAGCCAGTTGGTGTTTTTCATCAGCGGCTTGCGCATCATGGCGCCAGAATGCATGGCCGTGTGGATCTCGTCGCCGGTGCGGTCCAGAAAGCCGGTGTTGATGAAGGCCACCCGCGCTGCGGCCGCTGCGATGCAGGCCTTCAGGTTGACGCTGGTGCGGCGCTCCTCGTCCATGATGCCAAGCTTGACGGTGTTTTCTGGCAAACCGAGCATGGCCTCGACCCGGCTGAACAGCTCACTGGCAAAGGCAACTTCCTGGGGGCCGTGCATCTTTGGCTTGACGATGTAGACCGAGCCCTTGCGCGAATTTTTGATGCCGGGCTGGTCCTTGCGCTTGAGGTCATGCATGGCGATGGTGGTGGTGACCACCGCGTCCAGAATGCCTTCGGGGATCTCCTTTGTGCTGCCGTCCGCCGCTGTATATGTGATGGCGGGGTTGGTCATCAGGTGGCCCACATTGCGCAAAAACATCAGCGAGCGGCCATGCAGCGACAGCTTGCCGCCCGCAGGGCTGGTGTACTCGCGGTCAGGGTTCAGGCCGCGGGTAAACGTCTTGCCGCCTTTTTGCACTTCTTCGGTCAGCGTGCCCTGCAAAATGCCCAGCCAGTTGGAATAGGCCACGACCTTGTCGGAGGCGTCCACCACAGCAACAGAATCTTCGAGGTCCATGATGGTGGACAGCGCTGATTCCACCACCAGGTCGCTGATACCAGCGGCATCGCCCTTGCCGATGGGGGTGCTGCGGTCAATGCGGATGTCAATGTGAATGCCGTTGTGGCGCAGCAAAATAGATGACGGCGCTTCGGCTGAGCCCTGATAGCCTGCAAACAGCTCAGGCGTCTTCAATCCGGTGGCCGTTCCGTCGATACGCTTGACCACCAGCTGGCCGCCCACCACGCTGTACAGCGCGGCATCTTTGTGCGAGCCAGTCGCCAGCGGTGCAGCCTGGTCCAGTACGTTGCGCGCGTAGGCAATAACCTTGGCGCCGCGCGCCGGGTTGTAGCCCTTGCCCTTTTCAAGCCCTTCGGTCTCGGGGATCACGTCAGTGCCGTAAAGCGCGTCGTACAGCGAGCCCCAGCGCGCGTTGGCGGCATTGAGCGCATAACGAGCGTTGAGCACAGGCACCACCAGCTGCGGGCCTGCCAGCAATGCCAGTTCGTCGTCGACGTTGGTGGCCGTGGCTGTGACACTGTCTGGCGGTGGCACCAGATAGCCGATTTTGGTGAGAAAAGCGCGGTAAGCCTTCATGTCGGCAATGGGGCCGGGGTTGGCCTTGTGCCAGGCATCCAGCTCGGTTTGCAGGCGGTCACGCTCGGCCAGCAAGGCGATGTTTTTGGGCGCCAGGTCGGCCACGACAGCGTCAAAGCCGCTCCAGAAATCCGCCGCTGTGACCCCGGTGCCGGGCAGCACTTTGCCTTCAATGAACTCGAACAAATTGTTGGCCACTTGCAGGCGGTGGACGGGCGTCATGGGGGTGGTCATCTCAAAAGGTCTCCAAAAAATAAAAGGTCGTTAGCGCATGGTGCAAGGATCAGCCAGCGTGGTTTGCGATGCGGTATTGTCTCAAACCGCAACGGCTGCGGCGCGGCCCATGACCAGCGATGGATGGTAGCGCGATCAACTGCTATGAAAACATGAGCTGGTCGCGCCCGTATCTATTGGGCGGCAGGCCCAAATGATGGGCAAAAGACTGAAAGCCAGCTGTTTTGCGGGCCCCACAGCTGTAAGCTGATGGCCTACATTGCCTGGGTAAAACGCCTTCTGGCAGGCAGTACCGGGCCGCGGCATCCTACACCTGATGACCTGTACGGCACGTTTTTTGTGAAGCACGCACGCATGTGGCTGGCGGGCCTGGGGGTAGCCGCAGCAGTGCTGGTGCTGGCTGGTGTGGCGTTTTGGGCCGCAGTGCCGAAGCCAGAGGCGCTGGCTGGAAGCCTGGAGACCCCGCTCACGCAGGCGTTGGGGGTGCAGGTGACGGTGCAGGCTGTGCACTGGCAGCTGCTGCCGCTACCCGCTGTCACTGTCGACGGCTTGGCAAGTGCGCAGACGCCTCCCGTCACGATTCAAAAACTCACCCTGTACCCCAAACTCGCTGCGCTTTGGCAACGGCGTTTGTCGTTTGATTTGGCCGAGCTTGATGGCGCGGTGGTGCCGCAGTTGTCGCTGCGCGCGCTGGGCCAAAACTCCGCCAGCGAAAGTCCGGCGGGCGACAGCCCGGCCCGCACCTTGCCTGGCGGCTTTGCGATGGATTCCATCCCGCTTGAGCGCTTTGTTTTTCGCAACGTCACCTGGATCACGCGGCGCGGCATCCCGGTGGTGTACGACGGCGAGGTGGACTTTGACACCGCCTGGCGGCCACGCACCGCGCAGCTGCGCCGGCCCGACTACAAGCCCCTGACCGATGCGGTCTTGACGCGTATCGACCAGCAAGACCGCTGGCGCATCAGCATCAACCTGGGCGGCGGCACGGCCGACGGCGATGTGCAATTGACAACGGCAACCAGCGGCGCGCTGCGCCTGGATGGCAAGCTCACGCCGCAGGCGGTCGAAGTTGCCAGTGCGCTGGCGGCTTTCAACCGCCGCCCGGTGA
>JAYWAV010000344.1:0-9937 GCA_043782015.1 Rhodoferax sp.
GTTCCGCGCGAGCCCACGGACAGCTTTACCGCTGTACAAGCTGGCACCATCAACCAGGACGTCGCACGCGAACTGACACTGCGGCTGGGCAAACACACCGTGGTTGCCAGCGATGTAAATTTCAAGCCCGGTCTGTGGATTGGTTTCGAGATCGACGGCGACGACTACTGGCTGCAGACCGACTCAGCGCGCTTTGACCCGGCCGGTGGCAGAACCTGGATGATCTGGCTGCTGGTGGCCGCTGTGTTGTCGCTCAGTGGCGCTGCGCTGATTGCCGGCCTGATTAACCGCCCGCTAAAAGAACTGTCGTTTGCCGCCAGCCGTGTGCGGGAAGGCAATTTCATGGCCAGCCGCCTCGATGAAACCGTACAGACCAGCGAGATCCGCGAAGTCAACATCGGTTTTAACCGCATGGCGCAACGACTGGCCAAGGTGGAGCAGGACCGCGCTGTGATGCTGGCCGGTATTTCGCACGACCTGCGCACACCGCTGGCTCGGCTCAGGCTGGAAACCGAAATGAGCGTCAGCGATCTGGATGCCCGCGCCCACATGGCGGCGGACATTGCACAGCTGGACGCCATCATTGACAAGTTTCTGGACTACGCGCGCCCTGACCGCATGAAGCTCACGCCGGTGTTATTGGCCGATGTAGTGGAGGCCTGCATCTATCCCTACAAGTACCAACCCGATGTTCGTATCGACGTCCGCCTATCGGATGACCTGCTGGTGTTGGCGGATGAAGTGGAGCTGGGCCGGGTGATTTCCAACCTGCTGGAGAATGCCAAACGCTACGGAAAGTCCGCAGAAACCGGCATTGCACGCATCGAGATTGCAGCGATCGCTCGGGACAAATTCGTACTGCTCAAAGTGCGCGACCACGGCCTGGGCGTTGCCGACCAACAATTGCTGAACCTGACCCAGCCGTTTTACCGCGGCGAAGCGGCACGTACGGCCGCCAACGGTGCAGGCTTGGGCCTGGCGATTGTGGAAAAAACTGTGCAGCGTATGAAGGGCACGTTCCAGTTGCGCAACTCGACGAGCGGAGGGTTGTCAGCCCACATTCGCCTGGATCGGGCGACACGGATATAGGGCAACGCAAAATTCGTCCGTTCGGGCTGAGCCTGTCGAAGCCTTCTGCGATTTGTGAGGCTGCGTTTCGACAAGCTCAACGCGAACGGACCTCAGTATCCTGTTAAAGGCTCGCCGCCAGCAACGCGCCTTCACGGATCGCGCGCTTGGCATCCAGCTCTGCCGCCAATGCCGCACCACCGATGCAGTGGAAACGCGGCTGTCCGGCCACTGCTTTTGCGTCCTTGGCAGGCATCAACTCTGCCAGCGACTCTTGTCCGGCGCACAGCACCACATGGTCCACCTCCAGGACGCGCTCTACGCCGCCCACAGTGATGTGCAGGCCCGCATCGTCAATCTTGCGGTACTCCACGCCGACGAGCATTTCCACGCCGCCACGCTGTAGCGCCGCGCGGTGTACCCAGCCTGAGGTCTTGCCCAGGCCAGCGCCTGGTTTGTTGGTTTTGCGCTGCAAAAGATAAAGCTGGCGGTATGGCTGCGCCGCATGCGGAGGCACCAGGCCACCGTTGGTCTTGGCCTGCAAATCCACGCCCCATTCGGCACACCAGTTCGGTACCGAAAGTGGCAGCGCGACAGCCGGGTTGTGCAGCAAAAATTCGCCTACATCAAAGCCAATGCCGCCCGCGCCGACAATCGCTACGCGCTTGCCCGGCACCACCTTGCGCTGCAAGACATCGAGGTACGACACCGCCTTGGCGTGGTCGACCCCGGGGATCGGCGGCTTGCGCGGCAGCACGCCGGTCGCCACGATCACCTCATCAAAGCCTGCAGCCAGCAAGGCTTCACGGGTCACGCGCTGCCCCAGCTTTACTTGCACACCGGTAATCTCCAGCCGCTTGCCAAAGAAGCGCAGCGTCTGCGCAAACTCTTCCTTGCCCGGCACCTGCATCGCCCAGTTGAACTGGCCACCAATGCGATCTGAGGCTTCAAACAGCGTGACCGTGTGACCGCATTCGGCAGCCACGCTAGCGGCAGACATGCCCGCAGGCCCGGCACCCACCACCGCCACGCGTTTGGGCTTCACGGCCTTGCGGTAAACAATTTCTGTTTCATGCGCAGCCCGCGGATTCACCAGACAGCTCGCCCGCTGGTTGGAAAACGTATGGTCCAGGCAAGCCTGGTTGCAACCGATACAGGTGTTGATCTCATCCACCCGGCCCTCTGCCACCTTGTTGACCCATTCGGAATCCGCCAGAAATGGCCGCGCCATGGACACCATGTCCACATCGCCATTGGCAATCAGCGCCTCGGCTTCTTGCGGCATGTTGATGCGGTTGCTGGCGATGACAGGAATATTCACCGCCGCCCGCAGGCGCGCGGCCACGCTGGCAAACGCTGCGCGCGGCACCGAGGTCACGATGGTGGGAATGCGCGCTTCGTGCCAGCCGATGCCGGTGTTGAAAAGCGTCACGCCCGCGCGCTCCAGCGCCTTGGCCACTGCCACCACTTCATCCCAGGTGTTGCCGCCCTCCACCAGATCAAGCACCGAGTGCCGGTACATCAGGATGAAATTGGGACCGACAGCTGCGCGAACCTGTTTGACGATCCCCACCGGCAGCCGCATGCGGTTTTCAATCGTGCCGCCCCACTGGTCGGTACGCTGATTGGTGCGGGCGCACAGAAACTGGTTCAGCAAATACCCTTCGCTGCCCATGATCTCCACGCCGTCGTAGCCCGACTTTTGCGCGAGCTTCGCACAGCGCACGTAGCTGGCAATTGTCGCGCGGATACCGCGCTCAGTCAGCGCCCGGGGCTTGAACAGAGAGATAGGCGACTTCTTGGCCGACGCCGACACTACGAACGGCTGGTAGCCGTAGCGGCCGCTGTGCAGTATCTGCATCAATATCTTGCCGCCCTCGGCATGAACCGCGCGAGTCACCTTGCGGTGGTTGGGCACGTCAAAAATCGAATTCAGAGTGCCGCCAAATGGCAGCAACCACCCTTGCCGGTTAGGCGAAATACCACCGGTCACGATCAGGCCCACGCCGCCCTTGGCGCGTTCGCCGAAATAGGCGGCGAGCTTGCCGTAGTTGTAGAAGCGGTCTTCCAGGCCGGTGTGCATCGAGCCCATCACCACGCGGTTACGCAGCGTGGTGAAACCGAGGTCCAGCGGCTTCAGGAGATTGGGGTATTGCGAGCGGCTCATACTGCGGCCCCTTTAAACAGCAACACGATCGCCCGTGCTTCCATGGCCTTACCCTCGCCCACCGGACCCATCTTCTCGGCCGTCTTGGCCTTCACGTTAACGCAATCCGCCGCAATGCCCAGCACTTCCGCAATGCGTTCTTTCATCGCGGGCTTGTAGGGCGCCAATTTGGGTGCTTGTGCGATCACGGTGCTGTCCACGTTGCCAATGTCCCAGCCGGTGGCGCGTACACGGCGTGCAGCCTCGGCTAGCAGCACGGAAGAATCCGCGCCCTTGAACTGCAAATCCGTATCCGGGAAATGCGTGCCAATATCACCCAGGCCCGCAGCGCCCAATAATGCGTCGGTGATCGCATGTAAGAGCGCATCGGCGTCCGAATGGCCCAGCAGGCCCTTGTCATGCGGAATCTCTACCCCACCCAGGATGAGCTTGCGGCCCTCGACCAGGGCGTGGATGTCCCAACCTTCACCAATGCGGATGTTCATGGAGTGCTTTTGTCTTTATGAAGTTTGTTGGTGTCGTTTGCCGCAAATTATCGGCCAACAACAAAGCCCAACCGGCCCTATTCGGCCAATTCTGCGCCGCCAACAGAATATCGGCCCATCCGACAGCCTGTCGCAAACAAGGTGATTTACGCTGCTGGGGCCACTACATTGCAGACATGGACAACCGAGAACACCCCATGCCAGCATCCGCCCCACCCCCCCATCAACCGACCTTCCTGGAGGCTGCCAAGCAGCTCAACCGCGCAATCTTGAGCTGGACGGGATCGCTCACTTGGGCACGCATGGTCATTCTGTGGGTGATTTTTCTGATTGCTGGCAGCTTTATCAGCGACCGCCTGAGCCTTCACCACAGCAGCAAGTTGGTCAAAGTATCAGTTCCGCAGGAGGCGTCGACCGAAAGCGTAGTCCTGACCGAAAACATCACGGGCTGCGGCGAATCTGAAATCACCATCAATGGCAAGAAGTTCGTCATTGGCTGCGAAAACACCACCAGCGTCAGCACCGTGCCAGGAGCCGCCAGCTCGACACCCAAGGGCGCAAGCTCCGCACCGGTCGCCACCAAAGAAGAGAAGAGCTACGCCATCAAAGTGCGCGAGGCCGCGCATCAACCACCGGAAATCCGCGAAGAGCGCCAGACAGTCCATACCTTCGGCGGCTATGTCGGGGATATGTCTTCTGCGCTTCTGGTGGGTTTTTTCGCCTACCTGATCGCCGCCAAAATCATCGTCCGCAAAACGGCCGAATCAGAAGCCAAGGTGCGCGAGGCCACCAGCACCGCCGAGGAAGAGGCGCTGCAACGCCAACTGGTGCAGGCCCGCCTCAAGCTGCTGCAGGCTCAAGTGGAGCCCCACTTCCTGTTCAACACGCTGGCCGCAGTGGATTACCTGATCGAAACCGATCCGCCCCGCGCCTCCATCATGCAAAAGCAGCTGATCACCTACCTGCGCGGCGCGCTACCGCAGATGCGCGAAGACTCCTCCACGATGGGGCGCGAGATTTCGTTGGTGAAGGCCTATCTTGAGCTGCTCAAGATGCGCATTGAAGACCGGCTGGAGTTCCAGATCGATGTGTCCGACTCCTTGAGCGGCGCAGTCTTCCCGCCCATGGTGTTGCAGACCGTCGTGGAAAACGCGATCAAGCACGGCATCGAACCCAAGCCCGAAGGCGGCAAGATCACCATCCATGCGCAGGCGCGGGATGGCAACTTGTGGGTCGATGTGATCGACACCGGCGTTGGCCTGCCCGAAGGCGATGTGTTCGGCAAATCTACCAATGGCACCGGCCTCGGTTTGGACAACATCCGCACCCGCCTGGCCCTGCTCTACCCCGGTGCCAGCCGCATCGAATTGCGCTCGGAGATCCCAAGCGGCACCTCCGTCCGTATCATGGTGCCTTACCAAACCGAGTCCATCACCAAGGCATCCGCCTGAACACCCGTATGACCACCCTGAAAGCCCTGATCGCCGATGACGAACGCCTTTTGCGCGAGCAACTGCGCGCACGCCTGGCCGATGTCTGGCCCGAGCTCGAGATCGTAGGCCAGGCACGCGACGGACTGGAGGCCGTCCGCATGGCCGAAGAACTGCACCCCGACATCGTCTTTCTCGATATCCGCATGCCGGGCCAGACCGGGCTGGAAGCGGCCGGCGAGATCGTCAATCTGGACAACTGGTCTGGCGAAATGGTTTTCGTCACCGCGTATGACGAATACGCCGTCACCGCTTTCGAGAAAGGTGCGATCGACTACCTGCTCAAGCCGGTAGAGAGCGAACGCCTGCAGTTGACCCGCAAACGGCTCGAAGAACGCCTGCGTGCCAAATCAACGCAGCCCCCAAGCGCTTCGGAAATGTCCACCGACACCATGATGCAAACGCTGCAACAGGTGCAGCGCCAGCTGCAGAGTACGGCGCAGGTGCCCAAGCTGCGTTGGCTGCAAGCCAGCGCAGGCCAGGTTACGCGCATGATCGATGTGGATGAAGTGCTGTTTTTCCGCTCCGATGAAAAGTACACGCGGGTGCAGACCCGAACCCAGGAAGCGCTGATCCGCGTTCCCATCAAGGATTTGATGCCGCAGCTGGACGAAGAACGGTTCTGGCAGATTCACAGGTCGACCATCGTCAACGTGGGCCAGATCGCTTCCATCCACAAGGACGAAACCGGGCGGCAAAAAGTTCTGTTAAAGGACTTCCCGGAGCAACTGGAAGTCAGCCGCAGTTATGGGCATTTGTTCCGGAATCAGTAGCCAAATCGGGCTGAAGCGCGCGCGGGATATGGGTAGGCAGCTATGAAGTTGATAGCAGCGCAGAGACTCAAGCCCCGCGCTTGCGCTGCATCCAGGCTTGCAACTCGCCTACCACGCCCTTGCGGAACGCGACCACGCAGACGACGAAGATGACGCCGATGATCACGTTGATCCAGGAGCCAACGCGGTCGGACAGGACGTCCTGCAGGCCGATGATGGTGAAGGCGCCGATGACGGGGCCGGTGAAGGTACCCAAGCCACCCAACAAAGTCATCAGGATCACTTCGCCGGATATCGACCAGTGCGCGTCGTTCAGCGTCGCAAAGCCGAGCACCAACGTCTTGAGCGAACCGGCCAGCCCGGCAATCGCGGTGGACAGTACGAAGGCCAACAGCTTGTAGCGGTCTACGTCGTAGCCTAACGAGATCGCACGCGGCTCGTTTTCGCGAATGGCCTTGAGCACCTGGCCGTAGGGCGAATGCACGATGCGGATGATGCCCAGGAACACTGCCACGAAGACCGCCAGAATGACGTAATACAGTACCGTGTCATTCGCCAGCGGAATCAGGCCAAACAGGTTGCCGCGCGGCACGCCTTGCAAGCCATCTTCACCGCCTGTGAAAGGCGCTTGCAAGAAGACGAAATAAATCATCTGCGCCATCGCCAGCGTGACCATCGCAAAGTAAATACCCTGGCGGCGAATGGCGATCAGACCGATGACCAAACCGCACAAAGCGGCAATGACGGTGCCAGCGAGGATGCCCAACTCTGGCGGCCAGCCAGCCGAGCGCACCAGCCATCCCGTAGCGTAGGCTGCTGCGCCCAAGTAGGCTGCGTGCCCAAAGGACAACAGACCGGTATAGCCCAGCAGCAGGTTGAACGCGCAGGCGAAGATGGCGTAGCAAAGCGCCTTCATCATGAATACGGGGTACAGGCCTATGAAAGGCGCTGCCACCAGAACGGCGAGCCCGGCCCACAGCGCGATACGGCTTGCTTTTTGAATTTTGTCGGGGGCCGCGCTCATTATTTTTCCTTACCGAACAAACCGGCGGGCCGGACCATCAGCACAATGGCCATGATCACAAACACGACGATGCTCGAAGCTTCCGGGTAAAACACTTTGGTCAAGCCCTCAATCAGGCCCAACGCGAGGCCGGTCAATATCGAACCCAGGATGGAGCCCATGCCACCGATCACGACGACGGCAAACACAACGATGATCAGGTTGCTGCCCATCAACGGTGTCACCTGAATAATCGGCGCAGCCAGTACGCCCGCCAATGCAGCCAGCCCGCATCCACCGCCGTAGGTCAGCATCACCATCATCGGCACATTGATACCGAAGGCCTGCACCAGCGTCGGGTTCTCGGTGCCAGCACGCAAATAGGCACCCAGGCGCGTGCGCTCGATGATGAACCAGGTGCTGAGGCAAATCACGACGGACGCGAACACCACAAACGCGCGGTAGTTCGGCAGGATCATGAAGCCGAGATTGGTAGCGCCTTGCAGCAGGTCAGGCACCGGATACGACTGGCCCGACACGTCAAACCAGTACCGGAAAACACCCTCGGCGATCAGCGCCAGACCAAAGGTCAGCAGCAGGCCGTAGATCGGGTCAATCTTGTAGAGGCGCTTGAGCAAGGTGCGCTCGACGACCACGCCGAGCGTACCCACCACCAGCGGCGAGATGACCAGCGCAAACCAGAAGTTGATACCAAACTGGTCCAGCAAGACAAACGCCACGTAGGCGCCGATCATGTACAGCGCGCCGTGCGCGAAATTCACGATCCCCAGCAGCCCGAAGATGACTGCCAGGCCCAGGCTCAGCATCGCGTAAAACGAGCCGTTGACCAGGCCAAGCAGGAGTTGGCCCAGAAAGGCCTGTATCGGGATGCCGAAGATTTCCATAGGGATTGGTATTTCGCGTTGCCGCTCAGATTACTTCCACAGCGAGCACTTGGACTCGGCCTTGGTCAGGAACGCGTCTTCGGCCTTGGTGGTGGCAACGACGTTGTAGTAGTCCCAAGGCGTGTTGGACGCTTCAGGCGTCTTTACTTGCATCAGGTACATGTCGTGCATCATGGTGCCGTCTTCACGGATGTAGCCGCCCTTGGTGTACATGTCATTGACCTTGGACTTGCGCATCTGCGCCATCACTTTGTCGCCGTCATCCGTGCCAGCGGCCTTGACTGCAGCCAGATAGAACTGGGTTGCAGAGTAGTCTGCCGCTTGCAGGCTGGAAGGCATACGCTTGAATTTTTCGAAGAAGCGCTTGCTCCAGGCGCGCGATTCAGGCGACTGGTTCCAGTACCAGCTGTCGGTCAGGTACATACCTTGCGTGGCTTTGAGGCCCAGCGAGTGCACGTCGTTGATAAACATCAGCAGGCCGGCCAGCTTCATCGTCTTGGTAATGCCAAATTCGTTGGCGGCCTTGATGGAGTTGATGGTGTCGCCACCCGCATTGGCCAGGCCTAATATCTGAGCCTTGCTTGATTGCGCCTGCAACAGGAAGGACGAGAAATCGCTGGAGGCCAGCGGTGCGCGCACCGAGCCCACCACGCTGCCGCCCGCCTTGGTGACCGCGGCAGTGGCATCGGCTTGCAGTGCGGTGCCGAAAGCATAATCCGCGGTGAGGAAATACCAGCTCTTGCCGCCAGATTTCACAACCGCAGGCGCAGTGCCCTTGGCCAGCGCAACGGTGTCATAGGCGTAGTGGATGGTGTACGGCGTGCACTGGTCATTGGTCAGTGCGGAGGATCCGGCGCCAATGGAGATGAAAGGCTTCTTCTTCTCCAACGCCACCTTGGCCATGGCCAAATTGGTACCCGAGTTGGTGCCGCCAATCAACAAGTCCAGGCCTTGCTGGTCAATCCACTCGCGCGCCTTGGAGGCAGCCACATCGGGCTTGTTCTGGTGATCCGCCACCAAAATCTCAATCTTCTTGCCGTTGACCGCGCCGCCCAGATCGGCGATGGCCATCTTGATCATTTCTGCGCCTGCGGGGCCGTCGATGTCGGCGTACAGACCGGACAGGTCGGTAATGAACCCAATCTTGATCACGTCACCGGAGACTTGGGCCTGCGCGGAAGTGCCGAATGTCAATGCAGCGGTGCAGGTCAGTGCGGACGCTGTTACCAGTTTCGCCAATTTCTTCAGTTTCATCGATGTCTCCTAGTGAATGGGTGGGGGAAAATTAAACGCCAAGGTACTCATGCAGCTTGGCCAGGCGTGCGGGCAATTCGGCCTGGGTAAATTCCTGTTGGATCTCACCGTGCTCCATGACCAGAAAGCGGTCAGCCAGAGGCGCGGCGAAGCGGAAGTTCTGTTCCACCATCACGATGGTGTAGCCCTTGGCGCGCAGCATCTTGACCATCTCGGCCAGCTTTTGCACGATCACTGGCGCCAGACCTTCCGAAATTTCGTCGAGCAACAGCAACCGTGCGCCCGTGCGCAGAATGCGGGCTACTGCCAGCATCTGCTGCTCGCCGCCCGACAGTCGCGTGCCCTGGCTGTGGGCGCGTTCTTTCAGGTTGGGAAACATCGCGTAGATCTCGTCCACGCTCATGCCGCCTTTGGAGAGCTCGGGCGGCAGCATCAGGTTTTCTTCGGCCGACAGGCTGGAGAAGATGCCCCGCTCCTCCGGGCAATAGCCAATACCTAACCGCGCAATCTTGTGCGTGGCCAAGCCAATCGTCTCGGTACCCATGACTTTGATGGAGCCTTTGCGGCTGCCGGTAAGGCCCATGATGGCGCGCATGGTGCTGGTGCGGCCTGCGCCATTGCGGCCCAGCAGCGTGACCACTTCGCCTTCTTTGACGTCGAAATTCACGCCGTGAAGAATGTGCGATTCGCCATACCAGGCGTGCAGATCGCGGATTTCCAGAAACGGCGTCCCCATCAGTGTGCCCCTACCAGTTCGGTGTCGGCACTGCCCATATAGGCTTCGATGACAGC
>JAYWAV010000345.1:0-26071 GCA_043782015.1 Rhodoferax sp.
GGGATTTGCCGGTTGCAACCTGACCATTCCGCACAAGATCGCTGCGCTGGCGCTGCTGGACCGCGTGGAGCCATTGGCCCAGCGCATTGGCGCAGTGAATACCGTGGTCGTGGAAAAAGACGGCAGCCTGACCGGGCGCAATACAGACGCCGAGGGTTTCATGCAGAGTCTGAAAGATGCGCAGCCGGACTGGCGTGCCGATCAGGCCTCTGCCGTGGTGATTGGCGCCGGCGGTGCCGCACGCGCGGTAATCACCGGGCTGTTACACCATGGGGCGACCGAGGTCAAAGTCTGCAACCGGACTTGGGACACTGCACTGGCTCTGCAGCATGAGTTTGGCGATGCGGTACGAGCCGTTGCGTGGGAGCAGCGCGGCGACGCTCTGTTCGAGTGCGGCCTGCTGGTCAACACGACCAACCAGGGCATGCAGGGTCAGCCGCCCCTGGATCTCTCACTGCAGTATTTGCCGACCAGCGCACTGGTTGCGGACATTGTTTACGCGCCGCTGCAAACGCCCCTGCTGGCCGCTGCCACGGAGTGCGGGAATCCCACGGTGAACGGTTTGGGAATGTTGATCAACCAGGCCCGACTGGCGTTTGAAGCCTGGACCGGTGTGCTGCCGGCCAATTCGGCCGAACTGCGTGCCCAGGTTCTGAAGACTTTTTAGGCTGCCGACTTGGTAGTGCGTCCGCTGACAAAGTTGAACGAAAAGTTCATGGTCTCGTCCATCGCCTGCTCAATCGCGTGGCGCTCGCCTTCGGTCAGGTAGAACATCAGGTCGACATCGTGGCGCACGTAGCGCACAGGCAGGCGGTTCAGCGCAACGCAGGCCACGTCGGCCAGCATATCGGGCGTGAAAGCCGGGTGAGAGCTTGCCAAACGGGCCACTTCTTCAAAAACGAGTCGTTCGTAGTAGTTGTGAACCTGTTCAAAATTAAACACCATGGAACTCTCCAGACTCTGTTTATGGGGTGCAATCCATCCTACCTTAGCACCACTGCAGTGCACTGACAAGTCGTCTCAACCCGACTTTCCAGACCGCGGGTAAATGCGTACAGCTATGAAACTTGTAGCAGTCAGGAATCTACGATATAGTTTCGCTTCAACCAAATTGGCCATTGCGATACAGAGGAGAGGAAATTAATGAGTGCTAAGGAAACGGTCGCTATTGGCCAATTGCTGGGTTTGCTGGAATCACGTTACGCCATGCGGGTGCTCTGGGCATTGCGCGACGGCCACGCACAGACCTTCCGTCTGCTGCAGGACAGCGTGGGCAGCATTACCCCCAACACCCTCAATACCCGCATCAAGGAATTGCGCGAAGCAAACCTGCTGACCCATGGTGGCGACGGCTATGCCCTGACCGCATCAGGCACCGATTTACTCAAGCGCATGGGCGAACTGCAGGCTTTTGCCAATAAGTGGTCCGCCGGCCTGGCCAAAAAATCCCGCTAGGAAAAGACTTTCGGGCAGCCCGCGCTGCCCTGCGACGGAAGACAGGTTTGGCCTGTCTTTTTTTGTTCGCTGTCGGGCCGCCCCAAAGCGAACCAGCCCCTTGGAGCGTTCTTTGACTACGGCATAATTCCGCCTCCATTAGCCTCAAGCATGCGCGCCTTGCGTAGCGCGTGCCTACCTGTATTTTTTCATTCCAAGGACTTACCATGCCCACCAGTGCCAGCGGATTGCAGTTTGAAGACACCACGGTCGGAGACGGCCCAGAAGCCTCCAAAGGCCAATCAGTCACCGTGCATTACACCGGCTGGCTTTACCAGGACGGCGTGCAGGGCACGAAGTTCGACTCCAGTAAGGACCGCAATGACCCGTTCGTGTTCAGCCTGGGCGCCGGTATGGTGATCCGCGGCTGGGACGAAGGCGTGGCCGGCATGAAGGTGGGCGGTGCCCGCACCTTGATCATTCCCGCAGCCCTGGGCTACGGTGCGCGCGGCGCGGGTGGCGTGATTCCTCCCAACGCGACCCTGAAGTTTGACGTCGAGCTGCTGGGGGTTGCTGGCTAATACGCAGCTAATAAGCGGCTGATGCGTGGCTAAGCCCGCGCCCTTGAAATTCTCCGAAAGTATCCCCATATCGGGTAACAGTATTTGTAACCCGAATCCCATCTTCCATGTCTGAACAGAACCCCCCCTCACCTGGCTCCGCGCAAGCGGCCAATTTTCAAAGCACCGAAGACATGGCGGCCTCTCAAGGCGACCATGGTTTTGATCCATTGGCACAGGCCCAAACCGATCTGGCCAACCTGCAGGCCAAAAGCGCCGAGCTGGCAGACCAGTTCCTGCGCGCCAAGGCCGAGGCCGAAAACGCCCGCCGCCGTGCCGAGGACGAGATTTCCAAGGCCCGTAAATTCGCTTTGGAGAGTTTTGCCGAAAGTCTGCTGCCCGTAGCGGATAGCCTGGAGGCCGGTCTGATCATCAAAGACGCAACGCCAGAACAAATCCGCGAAGGCGCCCAGGCGACGCTGCGCCAGCTGGTCGCTGCGCTGGAGCGCAACAAAGTGCTGGCTATCAACCCTGCCGCTGGCACCAAGTTTGATCCGCACCAGCACCAGGCCATCAGCGTGGTGCCGTCTGAGCACGAGGCCAATACCGTGGTCAGCGTACTGCAAAAGGGCTATTCCATTGCCGACCGCATCCTGCGGCCCGCTCTGGTCACCGTATCGGCGCCCAAATAGGGCCTAAAACGCTTTGCTGCCGGGCTGGCAAGAACCCATTTTGATTTCGGGGTCTTGAAACAGACAAAACAGCCCGCACGTTATCCACATCTGAATTTCAACAACTTTGCGGGGCAAACCTTTAGCGCTGTCCCCAACCGACTAAGAGCAGGAGTAAATCATGGGAAGAATCATCGGCATTGACTTGGGCACCACCAACAGTTGCGTGGCCATCATGGAAGGCAATGTGCCTAAAGTGATCGAGAACTCGGAAGGCGCGCGCACGACGCCCTCCATCATTGCTTACCAGGAAGACGGCGAAGTGCTGGTTGGCGCTTCCGCCAAACGCCAGTCGGTGACCAACCCCAGGAACACGCTGTACGCGGTGAAGCGCCTGATCGGCCGCAAGTTCTCCGAAAAAGAAGTGCAGAAGGACATCGACCTGATGCCGTACACCATTGCCGCGGCCGACAACGGCGACGCGTGGGTGGAAGTGCGCGGCAACCGCATGGCGCCGCAACAAGTCAGCGCCGACATTCTGCGCAAGATGAAGAAGACCGCTGAAGACTATCTGGGTGAAGCGGTCACCGAAGCAGTTATCACCGTACCCGCCTACTTTAACGACGCACAGCGCCAGGCCACCAAGGACGCTGGCCGCATTGCCGGTCTGGATGTCAAGCGCATCATCAACGAACCGACGGCAGCCGCACTGGCTTTTGGCCTGGACAAGAACGAAAAGGGCGACCGCAAGATTGCCGTGTACGACTTGGGTGGCGGCACATTTGACGTGTCCATCATCGAAATCGCGGATGTCGATGGCGAAAAGCAATTCGAAGTGCTGTCCACCAACGGCGACACCTTCCTGGGTGGCGAAGACTTTGACCAGAAGATCATTGACTTCATCATCACCGAGTTCAAGAAAGAACAGGGCGTGGACCTGGGCAAGGACGTGCTGGCCCTGCAACGCCTGAAGGAAGCCGCTGAAAAGGCCAAAATCGAGCTGTCCAGCAGCGCGCAGACGGATATCAACCTGCCCTACGTGACGGCTGACGCCTCCGGCCCCAAGCACCTGAACATCAAGCTAACCCGCGCCAAGCTGGAAAGCCTGGTCGAAGAGCTGATCGAACGCACCATTGCCCCTTGCCGCACCGCCATCAAGGACGCAGGCGTCAACGTGGCCGACATCCATGACGTGATCCTGGTCGGCGGTATGACCCGCATGCCCAAGGTGCAAGAAAAGGTCAAGGAGCTGTTCGGCAAAGAGCCGCGCAAGGACGTGAACCCGGACGAAGCCGTGGCGGTTGGCGCTGCGATTCAAGGCCAAGTGCTGTCGGGCGACCGCAAGGACGTGTTGCTGCTGGACGTGACGCCGCTGTCCCTGGGTATCGAGACCCTGGGTGGTGTGATGACCAAGATGATCACCAAGAACACGACGATCCCGACCAAGTTTGCACAAACTTTCTCGACCGCAGATGACAACCAGCCTGCCGTGACCATCAAGGTGTTCCAGGGCGAGCGCGAAATCGCGGCCGTCAACAAGATGCTGGGCGAGTTCAACCTCGAAGGAATCCCGCCGTCAGCGCGTGGCACGCCGCAAATTGAAGTGTCTTTCGATATCGACGCCAACGGCATTCTGCATGTCGGCGCCAAGGACAAGGGCACCGGCAAGGAAAACAAGATCACCATCAAGGCCAACTCCGGTCTGACCGAAGCCGAGATCCAGCAAATGGTCAAGGACGCCGAACTAAATGCTGCGGACGACAAGAAAAAGCTGGAACTGGTGCAGGCCAAGAACGAAGCGGACGCCAATGTGCACAGCGTCAAGAAGAGCCTGACCGAATACGGCGACAAGCTGGAGGCTGGCGAAAAGGAAAAAATCGAAGCTGCGATCAAGGACCTCGAAGACGCACTGAAAAGCGATGACAAGGACACCATCAAAACCAAGAATGAGGCCTTGATGACATCCAGCCAGAAGCTGGGCGAGAAAATGTACGCGGACATGCAAGCCAAGCAGGCGGCGGAAGGTGCGCCTGCCGGGGATGCTGGCGCGGAACATGCTTCACATGCACAGGCGTCTTCCAAGCCTGCAGATGACGACAATGTCGTGGACGCGGAAGTCAAGGAAGTCAAGAAGGGCTAAGTACTGCGGCATTGATGCCCAGCCGCCGCGTTGAACACCCAGGTGGCTCAACGCGGCTTTTCTGTTATTTACGGGTTGTTAGCAGGCGCGGATAAAACATGGCCAAACGAGACTATTACGAAATTCTGGGCGTCGCCAAAAACGCTTCCGAAGAAGACATCAAGAAGGCCTATCGCAAGCTGGCGATGAAGCACCACCCTGACCGCAATCAGGGCGATACCTCCAAGGCGGCCGAAGAGAAATTCAAGGAAGCCAAAGAGGCCTACGAGATGCTGTCAGACGCCCAAAAGCGTGGCGCCTACGACCAGTACGGCCACGCCGGCGTAGACCCGAACCGCGGCGGCGGGCCCGGAGCCGAAGGCTTCGGCGGGTTCGCTGAAGCGTTCGGTGACATTTTTGGCGACATGTTCGGCCAACAGCGCGGTGGCCGTCCTGGCGGTGGACGCCAGGTCTATCGCGGCTCCGACCTGAGCTACGCGATGGAAGTCACGCTGGAAGAAGCGGCCAAAGGCAAGGATGCGCAAATCCGCATTCCGAGCTGGGACAACTGCGACACCTGCAAGGGCACCGGCGCCAAGCCCGGTACGCAGGTCAAAACCTGTGGCACCTGTAATGGCAATGGCACCGTACAAATGCGCCAGGGCTTTTTCAGCGTGCAGCAAACCTGCCCCACCTGCCGCGGCGCGGGCAAAGTCATTCCCGAACCCTGCGTGGCCTGTCAAGGTCAGGGCCGGATCAAACGCCAGAAAACACTGGAAGTCAAAATACCCGGCGGCATAGACGGTGGCATGCGCATTCGCAGCGCTGGCAATGGCGAGCCGGGTACCAATGGTGGCCCGCCAGGCGATCTGTATATCGAGATTCGCCTGAAGAAGCACGACATCTTTGAGCGCGATGGGGACGACCTGCATTGCTCCGTGCCCATCAGCATGGTGACCGCAGCGCTCGGGGGCGAGATTGATGTGCCCACGCTGGCCGGCAAAGCAGCCATTGATATTCCTGAAGGCACGCAGACCGGCAAGCAGTTCCGGCTGCGCGGCAAGGGCATCAAGGGCGTGCGCGCCAGCTACCCTGGCGACCTGTACTGCCACATCGGCGTGGAAACGCCCGTCAAGCTCAGCGAGCACCAGCGCAAGTTGCTGAAAGAGCTGGACGAGTCCTTCAAAAAAGGCGGCAGTAAACATTCGCCGTCAGGTGACTCCTGGACAGACCGACTGAAGAGTTTCTTCAGCTAAGCGCTACTGCCCAGCCCCGCCATGCCGCCCGGTCTCAAAAGACCCGGCGGCATTTTTTACGCGGGCGCATGTCCTTACAAGACAAAATATTGTTCCTATAATTTTCACCATAACTTCACTGGAGACATCCATGCCCCGTTTCGTGCATCTTGCAGGCGCTGCCCTGATGCTGGCCGCCTTTGGCGCCCATGCCCTCTCGCCCACCGAAACCATCATGGAGCAGTTCATCGATGCGAAAGATGGCAGTGTGATTAAACTGCCCGAGGGCAAGTTTGAATTTACCCAGGCACTGTCCATTTCTGCCAACAATGTGACCGTGCGCGGCGCGGGCATGGGCAAAACAGTGCTGTCCTTCAAGGGCCAAAACACTGGAAACGGTATTGATGCCACGGGTAAGGGTCTGACCTTTGAAGACTTCGCCATCCTTGACTCCAAGGCAGACGGCCTGAAGGTGCAGAACTGCGAAGACCTGGTGATCCGTCGCCTGTCAGTGGACTGGAGCGGGCCAGTCAAGGAAACCAATGGCGGCTATGGCGTGTACCCCGTGGCCTGCAAACGCATTCTGGTGGAGCACTCTTACATTCGAGGTGCGTCAGACTCCGGCCTGTATGTCGGCCAGACCGAAGACGTGGTGCTGCGTAACAACCGAATCACCGAAAACGTCGCTGGTATTGAAATCGAAAACTGCCTGCGCGCTGACGTGTATGACAACGAAGCCTACGGCAACACTGGCGGCATTCTGGTGTTCTCGATGCCCGACCTGCCCGTGATCCAAAATGGCAGGGGCACACGCATCTTCCGCAACAAGGTGCATGACAACAACACCGCCAACTTCGCGCCCAAGGGCAACATCGTGGGCATGGTTCCCGCCGGTACCGGCATCATGATTTTGGCGAATCGCGACGTGGAAATTTTCAACAACACGATTGAAAACAACCAGACCGCCAGCGTGATCGTGACCAGCTTCTACGCATCCGAGCGCCCGATCAAAGACCTGAACTACGAAGCCCAGGCGCGCAACACCTACATCCACGACAACGTGATGCGCAACTCCGGCAGCAAGCCGTCCGGCATGCTGGCAGAAATCAAGGACGGCGCTGGCTGGGCCGGTGTGAAGCTGGAGCCAATGCCCCAGGTTCTGCATGACGGCATCATGGCCAGCAAGATCAAGGACATTGCCGAGCTGAAGCTCTGCATCAGGAACAACACAATGGAGAACCCCAACGTGGCCTTTGCAAATCTGGATCTGGAAAACGCGGGTCTGTGGAAAGCCCTGTTCCGCGTCTGGAAGCCACGGGCTTACAACACCGTTCCCGCTGACCAGGACTGCACACTGCCCGCGCTGCCTGCTGTAACGGCTGTCAAAGGCGCTTGATCACTATGGCGCGAACCTGGGTGCGGCGTTGTCTGCTGGTGTTAGGAGTGCTGGCGGGGTTGTTGGCAGGAAATGCACATGCTGCCTTGCCCGACCAGTTGGACAGCTATGGCGTAGTCAAAAGCGACGGCAAGACACTGACCGTAGATGGCAACAGCATGGTCTATTCCCTGTCCTCCACGCTGTTCAGCGACTATGCGCTCAAGTTCCGCACCGTGACCTTGCCCCCGGGCTCCAAGGTGGGCTACCGGGCCGATGGGGTGCTGGACTTTCCAGTCGGCACCATCATCAGCAAGACCTTCTACTACGCCCGCGATCCGCAGAACAAAGGCGGCTGGCTCAAGGCCAACGCAGTCGCAGCCGGTGAGTCCATCGATCTGCAAAAGTACCAAATGGTCGAGACGCGCATCCTGCAGCGCGAGGCAGATGGCAACTGGCTTGCCAATACCTATGTTTGGAACCCCGAGCAAACCGCGGCCAGCCTGCGCCGCATTGGCCTTACTGTCAAAGGCAGCCTGCGCGATGCGGCTACTGGCCAAGTGTCTGCATTCAATTACGACGTGCCCAATGCGCGCCAGTGCCAGAACTGCCATGCAGTCAATGCGACCGTGGGACAGGCCGGCATCGGGCCGATTGGCCCCAAGGCACGGCATATGAATATGGACTATGGCTACACCGGCGGAAAGATGAACCAGTTGACCAAGCTCGGACACCTGGCGAGCTGGGATCAATTGCCCGCTGATCCGGCAATGATCCCGCGCACCGTGGCTTATGCCGACCCCAAGGCGGGCACCGTGGAAGAGCGGGCACGGGCTTACGCCGAGATCAATTGCGCGCACTGCCACAACAAATTGGGCGATGCCCGACAGTCCGGCCTGTTCCTGACGCTGGACGCGACGGGAAGCCAATTGGGCGTTTGTAAACAGCACGTCGCTGCAGGCTCCGGTGGCAACAACCTGACGTTTGACGTCGTGCCCGGCAAACCCGGTCAATCGCTGCTCGTCACGCGTATGGAGGCCACGACCGGCCAGGCCATGATGCCGCGGCTGGGGCGCAATCTGGTCGACAAGGAAGGCGTGCAGTTGCTGAAGTCTTGGGTTGCTTCCTTGAACGGAAACTGCGACGTCCGGTAAATAGGCGGATGCCGTCAGGGCACTGTTGGGCTGGACAGGCAAAATAGCGGGATGCCCACCTCGCACTTTCTGACAGCTGCTTTTTACAAGTTTGTCGATCTCCCCGACTACGAAATACGCAAGCCAGCGCTCCAGGCCTTTTGCGAACAACACAACGTCAGGGGCTTGATCTTGCTGGCCCGCGAGGGCATCAACAGCACCATCGCTGGCCCTTCCGAGGGCATCCATGCGGTGCTGGCGTACTTGCGCGCCGACCCGCTGTTTGCCGACCTGCAGCACAAGGAATCCTGGTCCGACAAAGCGCCGTTCTATCGGATGAAGGTACGGCTCAAAAAAGAAATCGTCACCATGCATATGGAAGGCATCAGCCCGACGCATATGGCAGGTACCTATGTGAAGCCGCACGACTGGAACGCGCTGATCAGCGACCCGGATGTACTGGTCGTGGACACCCGCAACGACTATGAGGTGGAGATCGGTACTTTTAGGAACGCGGTCGATCCGCGCATCAAGAGTTTTTCGGAATTGCCGGAGTGGGTGGCGCAGTACGAGCCGCTGCACGCAGGTGCCGGGCTACAGAAAAAGCCCAGGGTCGCGATGTTCTGCACCGGCGGTATCCGCTGTGAAAAGTCCACCGCCTATATGCGCACGCTCGGGTTTGACGATGTCTACCACCTGGAAGGCGGCATCCTCAAATACCTGGAGACCGTACCACCCGAGCAAAGCCTGTGGCAAGGCGAATGCTTTGTATTCGATGAGCGCGTATCGGTGGGGCACGGCTTGGTACCGGGCTCGCACGGCCTGTGCCGCGCCTGCCGCCAGCCGCTGGAGGACGGTGCCACCGAGTCCCGGCTGTTTGAAGCCGGCGTGAGTTGCCCGCGCTGCCATGCCACGACTTCAGAGACGCAGAAGAACAGCGCCCGCGAGCGGCAGCGCCAGTGGGAGCTGGCCAAGGCACGCAACCAAACGCATATTGGCGCCGTGCTGCCCAAGCCTGCGGCCCCGAATGCAGACGAAACACAATCCCGTTCGGGCTGAGCTTGTCGAAGCCCCTTCGTCAAGCTCAGGACAGGCTCTTCGACCCGCTCAGGACGAACGGATGATGTATCCCATCCTGTATTCCTTCCGTCGCTGTCCGTACGCGATGCGCGCCCGGTTGGCAATTGCGGCGAGCGAACAAACCTGTGCGTTGCGGGAAGTGGTGCTGCGCGACAAGCCAGCCGCGCTATTGCAAGCGTCTGCCAAAGGCACTGTGCCGGTGTTGGTGCTGACCGATGGTGCGGTGATTGACGAAAGCCTGGACATCATGCGCTGGGCACTGCAGTGCAACGATGCACATGGCTGGCTGCCCCGAGAGCAGGGTGCGCTGCAAACGACGCTTTCGTGCATCGCAGAGTGTGACGGCCCTTTCAAGCGTAATCTGGACCGCTACAAATACCCCCACCGCTACCAGCTCGCAAACGGCCTTGCAGATCGTGACCTGGGCGCTGCGTTTTTGGCTGGATTGGAAAGCGCCCTCTCCGATCAGTCCTTTTTGAATGGCGCGCACTTTGGCCTGGCGGACGCGGCAATTGCCCCGTTTGTGCGGCAGTACGCGCATACCGATGCGGCCTGGTTTACGGCCCAGCCATGGCGGCGTCTTCAGCTTTGGCTTGCTGAATTTGAAGAGTCAGCCCTGTTCGTGGCAGCCATGCACAAATTTGAACCCTGGACGCCAGGGGCGCCATGGGTACGCTACCCCACAAAAATCCGTAACAAATTGTGAAATTCTGTGTGCACAGTTACCAATTCATTTTCGCTGTGACTTTTTCCCTCGAAAAGTGGCAATTGCTATGCGATCATTCCAACCATCACTGCCGCAAACGCGCCACCATTTGGGACGCGCATTCCTTGTGGCCAGCTTTATCCATATTTCATGCATGAACCGTCGTCGATGACCGCTCAGGTCAGCAGCCGCCATTCAGGTGCTCTCTCACAGCGCCTGGTCCAGGCTATGGTCGCCAAAACCAACCGGTACTTTGGCGACCATGCGGTAGCAATGGTCAAGCGTGTGCGGGAACATCTGCTGGATGTGGCTGACAGCAAGGTCACACTGGCGCAAGGCCAGAACATGCGTTCTGCAGCCATCCTGCTGGACCGGCAAGCCGGGCCCTTTCTGGCGCAGTTTGCAAAGGCTTTGCAGCAATGCATGGACGAAGAGATTTCTTCCACCATGTCGGCCATGGCGCCAGAGACCCACACCCGACCGGCCAGCCTGGACGAACTCGATGGCATGACGCTGAGCCTGATCGATGTCGACGAGGTGCACCGCATCCTGCTGCTGGACCGTGTGGCCATGCCGTTCAACACGGTGTACGAGCCCAGCCTGACGCCGCTGTCTCAGCGGCTGGCCGCCTTGCAGGGCGTGCAGTCCAACGCGCTGTCGATCAACCCGTTTCGCCCCATCGTGTTCCTCAAGGCGTTCATGACCGCATGGGACGACGGCGAGTTCGACAACCAGGCAACAGAAGACCTGGTGCAGACTATCGTGCCAGAGCACAGCATCGACCTGAAGCCCTTGTATGCCGACCTGATCAGCATGCTCGACCAGGCAGGCGTCCAGGTGGACAACACCCTACGCATCAAAAAAACCCCCAACGGCGCGGCTTCCGTCTTTGCGGGTCTGGCAGCTGAGGGCGATGCATCGGGCGCTGGAGCAGGGTCCCGGCCCATCGCAGCGCCGGGCTCAGCTGGCCGGGCCGGCGGACCGGTTTCGCTGGGGCCGGAGCAGGGCGGCGGATCCTCTGCATGGTCCGCCCTCGCCCCCGTCGGACGCAGCATCGCCTCTCAGGCGCGCGCGTTTCTGCAAAAACTGGGGATTGGGCCAAGCCATGGCCAAGGTGGTGAATCGGCGGACCTTGGCGATGGCATGCAGGCCGCGCTGTACGAAGCGCCGCAAGTAGAAGCTGACCCGCAACTCATGGCCTATCTGCACAACATGCAGACCGATGGTCAGGATGCGCCGCATTACCACTACGTCGAAGGCCGGGACCCGACTGAACACAACGTGCTGCGCCATATGCGCGAGCAGGAAGCCATCCGCAGCGCGCCTGAGCTGGACCGTGGAACGGTAGACGCGCTGGCCGAAGTGTTCGACTTCGTGTTCTCCGATCGATCCATTCCTCCGCAGATGAAGGTGGTCATCGGCCGCCTGCAAATCCCCGTGCTTAAGGCGGCCATGATGGACCGAGACTTTTTCCAGTCTGGCGAACACCCGGCACGCAAGCTGGTTGACACGCTGGCCTCCGCATCGGTGGCTTGGGCCCCTGAAAAGGGCGAGAGCGATCCGCTCTACGTCCATATCGAACGCACCGTGCAGCGCGTGCTCAACGAGTTTGAAGAAGACCTGTCGCTGTTTGCCGACCTGCTGCTGGAATTCACCGAGTTCCTGTTCGAGTCCGAGCAGCAGGCACAAAAAAATGTAGAGCCCGTCGCCGAAAAGGAGCGCGACCAGGAAGCCCTTGCCTCCGCACGCGCCCACGCGGATGATGTCGTGCATGAACGCATCAATGTGCATGCCGCTACGCAGCGCCTGGCACCATTCCTTACACCCTTCCTGACCGACCAGTGGCGCGACGTCGTTGCCAACGCCTGGCTCGAACACGAAACCAAACCTGAGATCTCGATCGACACCATCGAAACCATGGACTGCCTGATCTGGAGTACCCAGGCAAAAACCAGCCCTGATGAGCGTCGTCAGCTGGTCGAAGTGTTGCCCGAGCTGATCCGCAAGATCAACAGTGGCCTGGACGAAATCGATTGGGGCGGCAACGAGAGGGCCACCTTCACCCGCCGCCTGATCAGCACCCACATGCTGGCGATCCGTATGAAAGCCGCGTCCGAGCAGGACTCCAGAGCAGCGGCGTTGGAAGACAACGCGAGCCATGAGGCGCTGCAGGCACTGGACAAACGCATCGCCAACAAGCTGGCCGGTCAGATTGACGGCTACGACGATGCGGCCCATGAGCTGGTGCGCGGAACCTGGTTCGAGTTTGCCGAAACCGGCGGTGTGCAGTACCGCTGCAAGTTGAGCTGGGTCAGCCCGATGCGCACACGTTTCCTGTTTACCAACCGCGACGGCTTCGAAGCCTTCGTCCGCTCGGAACGCGAAGTCGCCAACATGCTGCGCCTGGGCACACTGAGCGGCCTGGATCAGGCACCTATCGTGTCGCGCGCTATCGACAAGCTGCTGGGCTCCAGCAACGAACTCGATATCGAGCTGGCGGCCTAGCCAGCGCTACTGTTTTTATAGCTGCTTGCGCATGTTCTACGAGCGCTACAGCCATTTTCTCTTAAAAACTACCAGCGTTCCATATACGGGCGCAGGTCCAGCTCAAACGTCCACGCATCGCGTGGCTGGCTATGCAGGTACCAGTAGTTTTCGGCGATGTGATCCGGGTTCAGGATGCCGTCCTGGTCTTTCAGCGCGTAGCGTTCGGGGAACGACGTGCGGATGAACTCGGTATCAATCGCACCGTCCACCACGATAAATGCCACATGAATATTCTTTGGCCCCAGCTCACGGGCCATGCTTTGCGCCAGCGCGCGCAGCGCGTGCTTGGCACCGGCAAAGGCGGCAAAGTGTGACGCTCCGCGCAACGCTGCAGTAGCGCCGGTGAACAGAATCGTACCGCGGCCGCGTGCCACCATGCGTCTGGCCGCCTGTTGCGCATTCAGGAAACCGCTGAAGCAGGCCATCTCCCAAATCTTGAAATACTTGCGCGATGTCTCGTCGAGGATGCTGCAGGGCACATTGGCGCCGATGTTGAACACCAACACCTCCACTGGCCCGTGCTCCGCCTCGATCTGCGCGAACAATGCAATGACGTCCTCTTCCTTGCGCGCATCGCTGGCATAGCCAAAGGCCTGGCCGCCCTCTGCGCGGATGCTGTCGACTAGCGGCTGCAGCTTGTCGGACGAGCGGCGCGTCACGCAGGCGACGTAGCCTTCTTTGGCAAAGCGGCGGGCGATCGCGCCACCAGTGGAGTCGCCAGCGCCAATGACCAGCGCGACCTTGGGTTGAGATGGATTGGAAGACATGGGTTCTCCTTGAAATGGATTGCGGCGCCGTTGAGACGCCGTTATGGCGAACTAGCACCCTTGAGTTCGGCCTTGTCGATAAAGCGCCGGCTGGCCGCCAGAATTTCCTTGCGCGTACGCTCGCTCTCCACTGCGCGCGCCAGCACCACGGCGCCCACGCATTGGGCAATCAGCCCCCATGCCGCATCTGGGTCGCCAGTGCGGGTACTCCAGCTCTTCTGCGTCCGCTTGAGCGCGGCCTCCACCGTGCTGCGTACCTCGGGGCCAGCTCGCGCAATCTCCGCGCCCAACACAGGCAGCGCGCAGCCTACGTCGGGGTTCATCGCATGGAAACTGCTGAGGTAATCACGCACGCACTTGGCGACATGGTTGTCAGGTGCATCCTTATCGCCGGCCAGCATGCTGCTGCTGTTGTCCATCTCCTGTGCAATCAAGGCCTCAAACAGCGCTTGCTTGGATGGAAAATGGCCGTAAAACGCGCCACCTGTCAGGCCAATGGACGCCATCAGCGCGTCCACGCCGGTACTGCTAAAGCCGCCCTTCTTGGCTATCGCACGGCTGCTGTCCAACAGCTTCTGACGGGTTTCTTCTTTGTGGGTGCTGGCATAGCGCATACGGAGCTCCGGGGTATTCCTTGTTGACAGAGCAGACTCTATAGAATAACGTTCGTTTAGTAAACGACTATTTATCCATAAAGTCATTAACGGAGACACACATGGAAAAATCCGCAGAGTTCTTTTTTGATGTGGGCAGCCCCGCAACCTACCTGGCGTGGACGCAGCTGCCCGCCCTGTGCGCGCAGGCGGGCGCTACCCTGGTCTACAAGCCCATGCTGCTGGGCGGTGTTTTCCAGGCCACTGGCAATGCATCCCCCGCCACCGTGGCGGCCAAGGGCCGCTACATGACGGACGACCTGAGCCGCTTTGCCAAACGCTACGGCGTACCCTTTGCGATGAACCCGCATTTCCCCATCAACACCCTGCAGATGATGCGTGGCGTGGTTGGCATGCAGTTGCGCCAGCCGGAGCGCCTGGATGCATTTTTAACGGCCGTGTTCGAAGCGCTATGGGTAAATGGCGTCAACATGAACGACCCGGCAACCGTCGCCACCACGCTGGCGGCGGGGGGGGTTGATCCGGCTCAGGTGTTTGCGTTGGTCAATGACCCAGATATCAAGGCCGCGCTAAAGACCAACACGGAAGAAGCCGTGGCTCGCGGCGCGTTTGGTGCGCCCACGGTATTTGTGGCAGACACCATGTTCTTCGGGCAAGACCGGCTGGATTTTGTGCGTGAAGCGTTGGCGTCTATCGCATCTACCTGACCGTAGGGTCATACAGATTGAGAAGCACCAGCGCCGCCAAGCCAAATAAATTGGCCAACATGTGCCCCGCAACGCACCAGCGCAAACTGCGCGTGCGCTGATAGGCCAGCCCCCATATCAGTCCCACAAAAAGCAGCGCGCCGATCGCCTCCAGCTTGCGCAGCGGAATCGAATGAATCCCCCAAATAAGCGGGTGGCTCACCGCAAACCAAACGGATGAATACAGCAGGCTGGCCAGCTTGCCCCAGGACGCGGTAGCGTCCATCAACAAGCCACGCCAATACGACTCCTCGAACCAGGGGTTGATCAGCGCAAAGGCCAGCCAGGCGATGATCAGCGTCGGGCTGGTGAGCAGTATCCAGTGGTTCAAAAAGCCGTGCAGCGAAAAAAACCCTGCGAACACAGCAAGAACGGCCCAGACAACGTTGCCCGATACGGGCCCGAATCTCGCCAGCGCCGCGGCTCCCCCGGAAAACTTGCGCAGCAGCCAAGCAATCGTGAGCCAGAAGACAAGCATGGTGGGAACCCATGCCCACAAGCCGATGACCTGGCCTGCGAGCACTTGTACCAGCACGCAAACTGCGACGAGCAGGATGGGCGATAGAAGTGCGTAGTGCAGTTTGTTGGGGACGATTGGAGAGCGTTTTTGCATCTGCGGCCAAACGTCCATTCAGGTCGCGCAGCGCTTGGCAGCAGCCTTAGTCATAAGAAGGTAGGGCCCGTCTGGTCCGTTCTCTTCTCGGATTGATTCCCATCCGTGGGACGCATAGAACCGCGTTGCGTTGATGTTGGCTTTCAGGCATTTAAGTGTGGGGGTATTGGAGAAATACTTACTGCACCTTGCTAGCAGTGCTTGACCCACACCTTGGCGCGTGGCCGACGGAAGGACGAACAGATTGTGCAAAAAACTGCCCTGCTCCCAAATGGAAGCGAACCCAAGAATTCCAGCGTGAGCTACAGCGACTAGAATTTTCTCACCTTCGGTGTGCGCGTCAAAATCAGAGACTTGATGCAATTCGACAGTGTTCCAGGTGAAGGTGGCGTTTCGAGACG
Organism: Rhodoferax sp.; assembly: GCA_043782015.1. Classification (GTDB taxonomy): domain Bacteria; phylum Pseudomonadota; class Gammaproteobacteria; order Burkholderiales; family Burkholderiaceae_C; genus Allorhodoferax. The sequence goes on from JAYWAV010000345.1 coordinate 16,002, forward strand.
CAACGTATAAAAGGCTGAGAGCCACCCTATCGGCTTCTTCAAACTCCCGCACGAGGATGTCCATCGCTCAATAACCTGATGGCTGAGAAAGTCGGGCTCAAGCCAACTGCAACCGCGCCCGCGCCGCCGCGTATTCCCGCTTCAACTGCGCCACATAGTCCGCCGTCGGTTGTACTTTGGTGATCGCACCGATGCCCTGGCCGCAGCCCCAGATTTCTTTCCAGGCCTTGGCGGAGCTGCCACCGAAGTTCATCTTGCTGGGGTCGCTCTCGGGCAGGGCGGCCGGGTCCAGACCCGCGGCGCGGATGCTGGGGGCCAGGTAGTTGCCGTGCACGCCGGTGAACAGGTTGCTGTAGACGATCTCGTCGGAGTTACTGTCCACAATCGCCTGCTTGTAACCGTCCACTGCGCGCGCTTCTTCGGTGGCAATGAAGGCGGAGCCGATGTAGGCGAAGTCGGCGCCCATGGCCAATGCCGACAACACGGCGTCGCCGGTAGAGATCGCACCGCTCAAAGCGATCGGGCCGTCGAACCACTGGCGGATTTCCTGCACCAGCGCGAACGGGCTCTTGACGCCCGCGTGGCCGCCAGCACCGGCGGCCACAGCGATCAGGCCGTCAGCGCCCTTCTCGATCGCCTTGTGCGCATGCTTGTTGTTGATGACGTCGTGCAGCACCACGCCGCCGTAGCTGTGTGCCGCAGCGTTGATCTCTTCGCGTGCACCAAGCGATGTGATGATGATGGGCACCTTGTACTTCACGCACATCGCCATGTCGTGTTCCAGCCGGTCGTTGCTCTTGTGCACGATCTGGTTGATGGCAAACGGCGCGGCGGGCTTGTCGGGGTTGGCCTTGTTGTAGGCGGCCAGCGTCTCGGTGATTTCGATCAGCCACTCTTCCAGTTGCTCGGCTGGGCGCGCGTTGAGCGCAGGCATGGAGCCGACCACACCAGCGATGCACTGCGCGATCACCAGCTTGGGGTTGCTGATGATGAACAACGGCGAGCCGATCACCGGGAAAGGCAGGTGGGCGAGTGCGCCGGGGAGTCTGGACATACGGTCTCCTGAGAGGGGGATTTGTAAGAAAAGTGCCTGCAGCGCCCGCAGAATATGCGTAAGCAGCTACGAATTCAATAGTAAATTCAGAATCCCGTTCGGGCTGAGCCTGTCGAAGCCTTCTGCAAGCGCCCGGCTTGCAAGGGCTGCGTTTCGACAAGCTCAACGCGAACGGAGGTATTCAGCATTGCCTCAGAACGCCTCCAAAGCCATCGCGGTCACGCTGTCTGCGCCGTCCACAATGCTGTCGCGAATGCCTTGGGCTTTGCAGAGGATGTGGTCAGCGTAGAAACGGGCGGTGGTGATCTTGGCCTGCATGAATGCAGCGTCGTTGCCCGCTTTCAGTTGCTCCTGCGCTACCAGCAGCGAGCGCGCCATCTGCCAGCCGGCCATCACATTCCCCGCCAACATCAGGTAGGGCACGCTGCCAGCAAACACAGCGTTCGGGCTGGCTTTGGTGTTGCCTGCCACAAAGTTCACCACGTCGACAAACGCTTCGCGCGCAGCCTTCAAACGCTTGGCAAACGCCATTGCATCTGCCGACCCATTCTTCGTCAGTTCAACTTCGGTCGCTTCAATCTGCGCAGCCAATGCCTTGCCGGTTGCACCGCCATCGCGCGAGGTCTTGCGACCCACCAGATCGTTGGCCTGAATAGCCGTCGTGCCTTCGTAGATCGTCAGGATCTTGGCGTCGCGGTAGTACTGCGCCACACCGGTTTCTTCAATGAAACCCATGCCGCCGTGCACTTGCACCGCCAGCGAGGTGACCTCCAAACTCATCTCGGTACTGAATCCCTTGACCAAAGGAACCATAAATTCATAAAACGTCTGGTTGTCTTTGCGCACCTGCACATCCGGGTGGTGGTGGGCTGCGTCAAACGCAGATGCTGCAACGCTGGACAGCGCGCGGCAGCCTTCCACATAGGCGCGCATGGTCATCAGCATGCGACGCACATCGGGGTGGTGAATGATGGGCCCGGCCTGCGGCAGGGAGCCATCGACCGGGCGGCTTTGCACCCGCTCGCGCGCGAAGGCCACGGCCTTTTGGTAGGCACGCTCGGCAATCGCAATGCCCTGCACGCCCACGCCGTAGCGCGCGGCGTTCATCATGATAAACATGTACTCCAGGCCACGGTTTTCCTGGCCCACGATATATCCGACCGCGCCACCGTGGTCGCCGTACTGCAGCACTGCCGTTGGGCTGGCCTTGATCCCCATCTTGTGTTCGATGGAGACACAGTGCACATCGTTGCGTGCGCCCAAACCGCCATCTTTGTTCACCATGAACTTGGGCACCACGAACAGGCTGATACCCTTCACGCCTTCAGGCGCGCCGGTCACACGGGCCAGCACCAGATGGACGATGTTCTCGGCCATATCGTGCTCACCCCAGGTGATGTAGATCTTGGTGCCAAACACCTTGTAGGTACCGTCGGGCTGCGGTTCGGCGCGCGTGCGCACTGCCGCCAAGTCGCTACCTGCTTGTGGCTCAGTCAGGTTCATCGTGCCGGTCCATTTGCCGCTGACCAGATTGCCCAGGTAGGTGGCCTTGAGTTCGTCTGAGCCTGCCGTGAGCAGCGCTTCAATCGCACCGTCGCTGAGCAACGGGCACAGCGCAAAGCTCATGTTGGCTGAGTTTTGCATTTCGCCACATGCCGCGCCAATGGTCTTGGGCAAGCCCTGACCGCCGAAATCAACCGGGTGCTGCAGGCCTTGCCAGCCGGCTTCTGCGAACTGTTTGAAGGCTTCCTTGAAACCGGGCGTCGCGGTGACGACACCGTCTTTCCAGCTCGAGGGGTTCTTGTCGCCTTCCCAGTTGAGCGGAGACAACACGCCTTCATTAAACTTGGCCGCTTCTTCCAGCACCGCTTGCGCGGTATCCAGACCGGCATCCTCAAAGCCGGGCATTTTGGCGATTTCTGCGATGTTGGCAAGGTGCTCAATGTTGAACAGCATGTCCTTGACGGGGGCTTTGTAACTCATAGTTTTCTCCAGACCAAAAAAAACCGTTCACCCTGAGCGCTGTCGAAGGGGAACGGCTTGCTCGCGCACGCTTTGACCAGTTCAGCGCGAACGGTTACCTTACAGCGCCGCGGTCAGTTCGGGCACAGCCACGAACAGGTCAGCCACCAGGCCGTAATCGGCCACCGAGAAGATTGGTGCTTCTTCGTCCTTGTTGATCGCCACGATGACCTTGCTGTCCTTCATACCAGCCAAATGCTGGATGGCACCGCTGATGCCGCAGGCGACATACAACTGGGGCGCAACGATCTTGCCGGTCTGGCCCACTTGCCAATCGTTGGGCGCGTAGCCCGCGTCCACCGCAGCGCGTGAAGCGCCCAGTGCAGCGCCCAGCTTGTCAGCCAGCGGGGACATGACTTCCATGAACTTTTCGCTGGAACCCAGGGCACGTCCGCCAGAGACGATGATCTTGGCAGCGGTGAGTTCGGGGCGGTCGTTCTTGGCGATCTCGGAACCGAGAAATGTCACCTTGGCGTTGGCTGCCACAGCAGCAGCGGTTTCCACGGCAGCAGAGCCGCCAGTGGCAGCCGCGGGATCAAAGCCGGTGGTGCGCACGGTCAGCACCTTCACCGCGTCGGTCGCTTGCACGGTGGCAATCGCGTTGCCGGCGTAGATCGGGCGTTCGAACGTGTCGGGGCTAAGCACCTTGGTCACGTCAGACAACTGGCCCACGTCCAGCTTGGCAGCCACGCGCGGCGCGATGTTCTTGCCGGAAGCCGTGGCGGGGAACACCAGATGGCTGTAGCTCGAAGCGATAGCCAGCACCTGGGCCGCCACGTTTTCGGCCAGACCATGGGCCAGGCCCGCGTCTTCCACGTGGATAACTTTGGAGACACCAGCGATTTGCGCCGCAGCGGCAGCAGCGCCGCCCGCGTTGTGGCCAGCGACCAGCACGTGCACATCACCACCGGCTTGTGCGGCGGCAGTCACGGTGTTGAGGGTGGCACCCTTGATGGATGCGTTGTCGTGTTCGGCAATTACTAAAGCAGTCATTTTTTTGTTCCAAAAAAATTTTATTCAGTTGAGGACAGAGCAAATTTGCTACGCAAATATTGGTCTGCCCCACAAAGTCTCAAATTACTTTCGCTTCAGTCTTGAGTTTGGCAACCAGCGTGGCCACATCGGGCACCTTGATACCGGCGCTGCGTTTGGGAGGTTCGGACACTTTGAGTGTCTTGATGCGTGGAGCGACATCGACGCCGAGGTCTTCGGGCTTGAAGACGTCGAGTTGCTTTTTCTTGGCCTTCATGATGTTGGGCAAGGTCACGTAGCGTGGCTCGTTCAGGCGCAGATCGGTGGTGATGATGGCGGGCAACGCTACAGATAGAGTTTCCAAACCGCCATCCACTTCACGGGTCACGTTGGCTTTGCCGTCAGCGACTTCCACCTTGGAGGCGAACGTAGCTTGGGGCAGGTCTGCCAGCGCAGCCAGCATCTGGCCGGTTTGGTTGCAGTCGTCGTCAATCGCTTGCTTGCCCAGAATCACCAGGCCGGGCTGCTCCTTGTCAAACAGCGCCTTCAGCAGCTTGGCCACAGCCAGGGGTTGCAGTTCTTCGGTGGTCTCGACCAGGATCGCGCGGTCGGCACCGATGGCCATCGCTGTACGCAGGGTTTCCTGGCACTGGGCCACGCCGCAAGAGACGGCGATGACTTCGGTGACCACGCCCTTTTCCTTCAGACGCACGGCTTCTTCGATGGCGATCTCGTCAAAGGGGTTCATGCTCATTTTGACGTTGGCGATATCTACACCCGTACCGTCCGACTTGACTCGGACTTTGACGTTGTAGTCCACCACGCGTTTGACGGGTACCAGGACTTTCATGGCTTTCGCTCCAATAGAGTAATAAATCGATCTCGTGACTTGACGTACACGTCAACCTGATCATTCTATGTTGCGGCCCTCACGGAGCCTGCAAATCGGCGACTCGCGCTATGATTCGCAAAAAATAGAACGATCGTGCTTTTTTGTAATTATACCGGCAAGCCTGTATGCTTTTCTCCTTTTCATAACGAGGACTGACATGACTGCCATCCAAGCATTGCTCGGCTTTACGGGCTGGACCCTCTTGCTCATTGCCGGTGTATTTTTGTACCGCGGCACGCGGTTTCTGGGTGGTACGCCGATCAACCACTGGCCGCGCCAGGCCAAGCCGGGTGACGATGCGCCCATCATCCAACGCCTGGAGGATGCCCATGCCAACTGCATGGAAAACCTGCCGATCTTTGCGGTGATCGTGCTGGCGGCCGCAACCATGCAAAAGCTGGAGGCGCTGCAACCGTTTGCCATGTGGGTGCTTTATGCGCGCATCGGTCAAACGGCGACGCACCTGTCGGGCACCGGACGTTTGCAGGTATTTGTGCGCGCAAGCTTCTGGAGCGTGCAGTTGGGATTGTTCTTCTGGATGCTCGCACTGCTGCTGAAATAGGGCTTTGTTGCGGGTAGCTTAAAATACGCATTCAATTCTCTAATTCTCAGGAAAATTCAAATGGGTAACAAGATCGTCACCGAAGCATCCCGCAAAGCCACACCACGTCCGGCACCCCAGCCAGGATTCACCTTGCCCACAGGCGGCCGTGGTCAACGCGTCAGCCTGGAGCGCGGCGTTTCTACTCGCAGCAAGAAGAACCCTGGCAAGCGTCCTTCCAAGGGCGGCTAAAAAAAGCCCCCCACGCTGCACCGCGTCGTGGAATTAAAAATGGCCCCGATGGGGCCATTTTCTTTGTCACTTCTCTTTCTCACTCAAGCGGCAACGCGCCTCGGCGATACCTTTTGGCGTCCTGCCCACACCATGCCAGCCGCAGTCAGCACCAGCGCCAGCACATAGAACACCAACTGAATGCCAGCCGGTTGTTCGTCGTAGCCGACCAGCCCATGCAACAGCGTTCCCACTGCCGAGCTTTGCGCCAGCAGGCCCGAGCTGTCCCACAGCGGAGCGCCCAGGCTTGGCAATACGTCGGCTTGCATCAGGTAGCGAGCCGCCTGCGAGGCCATGCTGGCCGTCAACAGCAACACCAACGCACTGGTGAACGTGAAAAAGTAGCGCAGCGGAATCCGCAGCAGGCCGGCGTACAGCAATCCACCGACCAGCGCACCGGCCAACATGCCTGCAGAGCCACCACTGAGCGTCTGGGTCCAGCCATCTGCGCTACTGGTCGCCAGACTGTAGAGAAACAACACTGTCTCCGACCCTTCACGCAGCACCGCCATCGCTATCACCGCAAAGATCACTGAACGTTCGGCCACACCTTCATGGATTGCCCGGGCAGTGTTATTGGCCTGGTTGGCCATCTCGCGGCCATGCGACGCCATCCAAATGTTGTGCCAGGCCAGCATGCCAACGGCCAAAGTCAGGATCGCGGCGTTGAACAACTCCTGGCCCATACCACTGGCCATGTCGGAGATGGTTTCCATACTGGCGGCGACCAGCGCTGCGCCCAACAAGCCGGCAATCGCGCCAGCCCAGATCCAGCGGCTACGCATGGGGATGCCGCGGGTGGCCGCGGCCATGATGCCAATGATGAGCGCCGCTTCCAGCGACTCGCGAAAAACAATGATGGCTGCTGCAAACATGGAGGTCAGGTCTCGTTCAGATACTGGCTTTATTCAACGATGATGACGCCCTGAGCGCCTGGTTCTTTCTCGTGGTATTCCTCAACAAAATCGTAGCGTCCGGGTTTGAGCGGTCCCACATTCAAGGTGATCTTGGCCTTGCCGGGAACGATTTTTTCGCGCCCCAAAGACTTGCTCTCAAACTCGGCCGGGGTCGGGTCTTCGTTCACCACAATCAGCTTGACCTTCTTGCCCGCAGGAATCTTGACTTCCTTGGGTATGAAGGTGTGGTTCTTGATGGTCAAGACAAATTCGTCGGGTGCAGCATTGGCTACGCCAGCAGCCAGAAAAAGGGAGGTGATGAAGAGCATGCGTTTCATAGGGTTCCTTGGTTTGCAAACTCAATGATAACGATTCGCATTGAGATATGCAAGCACCAATCCCTTGCCGTCTACAGGTTCATTCGGGGCCGCCATATCTGGCTTGCCGAAGCCTAGCGGTTGTGTACCACCCGTTGCGGGTAAGGAATGTCGATGTTGTTGGCCCGCAAAGCGGCCAGAATCGCAATGTTGACCTCCGAGCGCAAATTGCCCTGGCCACCCTCTGGGTCCTTGATCCAGTAGTTCAGCGTGAACTCCAGCCCGTCGGCCCCAAAGGCCGACAGTTGGGCCGATGGCAGGGGCTCGCGCAACACACGGTCCTGGGCCAGCGCAGCTTCCTGTAATAGCCGCTGCACCAGCGCCACGTCGGCGTCGTACGACACCGACACCGCCGTGTTGTGGTTGACCATGGAATCCTGCAACGACAGATTTTCCACCCGGTTGGTGATCAGCATCTCGTTGGGCACGATGGATTCGCGCCCGCCCAATGAACGCACCACGGTGTAGCGCGCATTGATCTGCGTGATCACGCCTTCAAAGTTGTCGACCCGCACCGTGTCGCCAATGCGCAGACTGCGCTCTGCCAGAATCACAAAGCCCGACACATAGTTGGCTGCCAGCTTCTGCAGGCCAAAGCCAATGCCCACGCCCACCGCCCCGCCCAGCACGCTCAACGCCGTGAGGTCAATGCCCACCGCCGACAACGCCAAAATCAGCCCCAGGAACAACAGTGCGGCGCGGGTTGCATTGCTGACGGCTTTGCGCAGCGACAGCTCGTTACCGGTTGCCGTGCGCAGCAAGCGCGACTCAATGCCTGCCGAGACCCACAGGGTGAAGATCATCACCGCTCCCGCCGTCAGCGCGCCTTCAATCATGCTGCGTACCGACAGGGTGCCTGTGCCCACCTTCCAGGTGATCTGATCGAGTTCGTTCAGGACAACCGGCAGCAAACCACTGACCCACAACACCACACCTCCCCAAGCCGCCCAGGAGATGGTGTGCTCCAACAGGCGCACCCACCTTGCCTCTGCGAACGCTGCCTGCAATACCTTGACGCCGACCCGAATCACCACCAGCGAAACAAGCACCGGTATCGCAATCCGGAAAAATGCAATGGGCATGTAGTGGTCGGCAATCGCGCGCGCGCCATACCCCAGGCACAGCAGTACCAACGGAAAAAGCACGCCGTCGACCATGTTGCGGCCAAACCAGATCGAGCGTGTATCCTGTGTCGGCAGGCTGCGGCGCAGCCCGGCGACCAGGCCCCACGCGAGCACAACACAAATGGCCAGCATCAACAGCTCAACCAGCGCAGACGTCTGCGTGAAAGCGGCCAGCCAGCCATCGAAATCGTCAATCGGCAAAGGTGCCTGTGTTTTTGGAATCAGGGTCATTACAAGTCCGCCAATGCCCGGATATGGGCCTCCACACTGCGCGCAAGAGCATCCAGGTTGTAGCCACCTTCCAGAACGGACACCACCCTGCCCTTGGCATGCCTGCGCGCCACGTCTTTGATCTGCTGCGTCATCCAGCTGTAGTCCTGCTCCACCAGCCCCATCTGGCCCAGATCGTCATCGCGGTGGGCATCGAACCCGGCGCTAATGAAGATCATCTCCGGCTGGAACGCTTCCAGTCGGGGCAACCAATGTTGCTGCACCAGCGCGCGCACTGCGTCGCCACGTGTGTAGGCCGGTACCGGCAGGTTGACCAGGTTGCTGGCATGCGAGAAGGAGCCGCCATCCGGATAGAAAGGGTGCTGGTAAAAACTCACCATCAAGATGCGCTGATCGCCGGCCACGATATCTTCGGTGCCATTGCCGTGGTGCACATCAAAGTCCACGATGGCAACGCGCTTCAAGCCATGCCGCTCCAGCGCGTGGTGCGCAGCAACCGCCACGTTGTTGAGGAAACAAAAACCCATGGCCTTGTCGTGACAGGCATGGTGGCCCGGCGGGCGCACCGAACAAAACGCGTTTTCGATCTCACCGGCCATCACCGCGTCGGTTGCCGCCAGGGCGGCGCCAGCCGCGCGCAAAGCAGCATCCCAAGTATGGATGTTCAAAGAAGTGTCGGGGTCGATCTGCGCGTAGTGCGGGCCACCGGCGGAAATCTCTTCGCGCAGCCCGTCAGTCAGGCCTCTCAATGAAGCAATATGCATGCGCCCGTGCGCCAGCTCCAGGTCGGCAATCGACGCCGTGGGTGCCTCGCGGCGCTCCAGCGCATCGCCCACGCCACTCACCAGCAAACGGTCCTCAATGGCATCCAGCCGCTCTGGGCATTCTGGATGACCAGGGCCCATCTCGTGTTTGCGGCAGTCGGGGTGTGAAAAGTATCCGGTCTTGTTCACTACAGCGTTCAGGTTTCAGATTTTTCGGGTAACGTCAGAGCCATGGATGTACAACTCAAACTCAAGTCTCTGCTGTATCAGCTTAACACGGTGATTGTGGGCAAAGCCCCGCAAATCCAGGATTGCGTGGCCTGCCTTCTGGCAGGCGGCCATCTGCTGATTGACGATGTGCCTGGGGTCGGCAAGACCACGCTGGCGCACGCGCTGGCCCGCAGCTTCGGCTTGCAGTTCTCGCGCGTGCAGTTCACCTCCGACCTGATGCCCAGCGATTTGTCGGGTGTGTCGATTTACGAGCGCGGCAAAGAGGCTTTTGTGTTCCACCCCGGCCCAATATTTGCGCAGGTGCTGCTGGCAGACGAGATCAACCGCGCCAGCCCCAAAACCCAAAGCGCCTTGCTCGAAGCCATGGAAGAAAAACAGGTCTCGGTCGAAGGCGAGACCCGCGCTCTACCGCAGCCTTTCTTTGTGATTGCCACCCAAAATCCGCTGGACCAGGTCGGCACCTACGCGCTGCCCGAGTCGCAACTGGACCGCTTCCTGATGCGCATGGAACTGGGCTATCCGGATCGTGCCGCCGAACGCGCCCTGCTGACCGGCGTCGACCGCAAGCAGATTGCCGCGCAACTCAAACCGGTCATGAGCGTGGCCGATTTTGAGGCACTGCAGATGCGCGCCGCCAGGACCCATGTCAGCCCGGCCTTGATTGACTACATCCAG
>JAYWAV010000346.1:0-3576 GCA_043782015.1 Rhodoferax sp.
TTAAAAGAGATTCCTTCCCCTTCAAGCAGGGGCCACGGATCTGGCTTTGCCAGTCCGTAGGCGCAGCGGCCCCCGCGGGGGGCAGGGAGCGACACGCAGTGCGAGACCGTGGGGGCTAGCCTTGTCTGAACTCCATAAATTCATATTTGACGGCTTGCCCGTACGCGGCATGCTGGTGCGCCTTACCGACTCCTGGCAAGAGATTTTGAAGCGTCGCCAGGCCGCAGGTGGCTACCCGGTGGAGGTGATGCACTTGCTGGGCGAGATGACGGCAGCAGGCGCACTGATGCAAGGCAACATCAAGTTCAACGGCGCTTTGGTCTTGCAAATATTTGGCGATGGCCCGGTCAAGCTCGCAGTGGCTGAAGTGCAGTCTGACCTGAGCTTGCGAGCCACTGCAACCGTCACGGGTGTGGTCGACCCCGGCAGCACGTTGAGCCAGCTGGTCAACGTCAATAACGAAGGCCGCTGCGCTATCACGCTGGACCCGAAAGACAAATTCCCTGGCCAGCAGGCTTATCAGGGTGTGGTGCCTTTGTTTGGCGACAGCCGTGAAAAGATTGAAAACATCAGCGAAGTACTCGAGCACTACATGCTGCAAAGTGAGCAGCTGGACACCAAGCTGATTTTGGCGGCTGATGGCCATGTGGCGGCTGGCTTGCTGATTCAACGCCTGCCAGTTAAAGGGCAGGGCAACCTTCAAGGCAAGCTGGACAGTGATGCCAACGAAGACCAGATTGGCAAGAGCGAAGATTACAAACGAATTTCGATTTTGGCATCGACCCTTAAACGCGAAGAGCTGTTGAGCCTGGATGCGGACACGATATTGCACCGCTTGTTTTGGGAAGAGCCGATCACGCGCTTTGAAGTGCTCAAGCCCAGCTTTGCCTGCAGCTGCTCGCGTGAGCGGGTAGCCAGCATGTTGCGCAGTTTGGGCGCTGCGGAAGTCGAAAGCATCATTGCCGAACAAGGCAAAGTGAGTGTGACCTGCGAGTTTTGTGGTGCTCTGCAGGAGTTTGACCCCGTCGATTCGGCGCAGATTTTCACGCACCCCGACAGGCAGCAACCGCCGCCCGGAGCTGTTCAATAACTATTTATTGACCTGGACAAAAATCTCGTTGGGCTTGACCATGCCCAACTCTGAGCGTGCCTTTTCTTCCACCATCTCCAGACCTTCTTTCAGGTCCCTGACCTCAGCGGCCAGCTGGTCGTTGCTGTCTTGTGACTTGACGTTCTTGGCTTGTTGATCAGTCAGGCGCTGCTGCATGTCACGCACATTGGGAATACTGCCACGCCCCATCCACAACTGCGCGTGAAAGATCACCAACAGCGCAATCAAAATAGCGGGGACGATGCGGTTTGCCAAGGCTTAAGCCTTTGATCAGCGCAGGTTGTAGAAAGCCGAGCGGCCTGGGTAGGTTGCCACATCGCCCAAGTCTTCCTCGATGCGCAGCAACTGGTTGTACTTGGCCATACGGTCTGAACGTGACAGTGAGCCGGTTTTGATTTGCCCCGCATTCGTGCCGACGGCGATATCGGCAATCGTCGTGTCCTCGGTCTCGCCAGAGCGGTGGGAAATAACAGCGGTGTAGCCCGCGCGCTTTGCCATTTCGATGGCGGCGAAAGTCTCGGTCAGTGTGCCGATCTGGTTGATTTTGATGAGGATGGAATTGGCAATGTGTTTGTCGATGCCTTCTTTCAAAATTTTCGTGTTGGTCACAAACAGGTCGTCACCGACCAGTTGCACTTTTTTGCCCAGGCGCTCGGTCAAAATTTTCCAGCCGTCCCAGTCGCCTTCGGCCATGCCGTCTTCAATGCTGATGATGGGGTATTTGTCGGCCCAGGTGGCCAAGATGTTGGTCCACTCGGTCGCGTCCAGGCTCAGGCCTTCAGCACCCAACACATATTTCCCGTCTTTGTAGAACTCTGATGCAGCGCAATCAAGGCCCAAGGCAATCTGCTCGCCGGCCACAAAGCCAGCCTTGTCAATCGCTTCCAAAATCATCTGAATCGCGGCTTCATGATTTGCCACGTTGGGCGCAAAGCCGCCTTCGTCGCCCACGGCAATGCTCATGCCCTTGTCACTGATAATTTTTTTGAGTGCATGAAACACCTCTGCGCCGTAACGCACGGCTTCACGAAAACTCGGTGCGCCGACCGGAATGATCATCAGCTCTTGCAAATCAAGGTTGTTATTGGCGTGCGCGCCGCCGTTGATGACGTTCATCATTGGCACGGGCATTTGCATGCCGCCACTGCCGCCAAAGTAGCGGTACAGCGGCAAGCCAGCTTCTTCAGCCGCAGCACGCGCCACAGCCATGCTGACAGCCAGCATGGCGTTGGCGCCCAAGCGTGATTTGTTCTCAGTGCCGTCCAGGTCAATCAGCGTGCGGTCTAAAAACGCCTGCTCGCTGGCATCCAGACCTAAAATCGATTCAGAAATCTCAGTGTTGATGTGCTCAACAGCCTTGAGTACGCCCTTACCGCCATAGCGCGCTTTGTCGCCATCGCGCAGCTCAATAGCCTCACGCGAGCCAGTCGATGCGCCCGACGGCACAGCCGCGCGGCCCATCACGCCAGACTCCAGCAACACATCACATTCAACCGTCGGATTGCCCCGGCTGTCCAGGATTTCGCGGCCTACGATGTCAACAATTGCACTCATTTAGTAGCTTTCAAAAATTCAAAAAATTAATCAAACGCCTTCAACCACCACCATGCGCATGACTGATGCGCCTTGGCGAGCTTTGATGGCAGCCGTGTATTCAACCGAGTGGTAGTAGGCCTTGGCTTTTTCGACAGACGGGAATTTCAACACCACGACCCGATCAGGTGTCCAGTCGCCTTCCAGCACTTCCACAGCACCACCCCGCACGCAAAACTCTGCACCATACGCTTGAACCGCGATTGTCGACAGCTTTCGGTACTCGGCATATTGTTCAGGGTTTGTGACTGTGACGTTGGCGATGATGTAAGCAGAAGACATGACGCTAGGCTCCAAAGTCATTTTCAAGAAAACCGTTTTTCTTCGTGATGCGGTCAAGCTCAAGCAGGGTTTCAAGAAGCGCTTTCATGTGCTTAAGTGGCACGGCATTGGGGCCGTCGCTCATGGCTTTGTTGGGGTCTGGGTGCGTTTCCATAAACAAGCCCGCTACACCCACTGCGACCGCTGCACGTGCCAGCACGGGCACCATCTCGCGTTGGCCGCCGCTGCTGGTGCCCTGTGCGTTTCCAGCGCCGGGTAGCTGCACCGAATGGGTGGCATCAAACACCACAGGTGCTTTCGTTTCGCGCATGATTGCCAGGCTGCGCATGTCTGATACGAGGTTGTTGTAGCCAAAACTCGCACCACGCTCGCAAGCCATAAAGCGGTCTTCGCTCAGGCCCGCGTCACGCGCTGCGGCGCGGGCTTTGTCGATGACGTTTTTCATGTCGCCGGGAGCCAAAAACTGACCTTTTTTGATATTGACGGGTTTGCCGGATTGCGCCACAGCGGTGATGAAGTCCGTCTGGCGGCACAAAAATGCGGGGGTTTGCAGCACGTCAACGATGGCAGCGACTTGGGCAATGTGTGCT
>JAYWAV010000347.1:0-9844 GCA_043782015.1 Rhodoferax sp.
GCCTTCGTGAATGACTTTGCCCAGGTTCATGACGTATACCCGGTCAGCCACAGACAGCGCGCTCTGCACGTTCTGCTCCACCAACAGTACGGCAATGCCCTCGGTCTTCAGCCGGGTGATGGTCTTCATCACGTCCTGCACCACCTTGGGCGCAAGGCCCTGGCTGGGTTCGTCAAACAACACCAACCCGGGGGAGCCAAGCAGCGCACGCGAAATGGCCACCATCTGCATCTCGCCACCCGATAGATTTTCGCATTCGCGCTGCATCAGGTACTCCATAGCGCTGAAAATTTCAAAGCATTCCTTCTCGCTCCACGGGCGAAAACGGGTTTGTTTTCGCGCAATCGCCAGATTGCGTGCCACGGTCAGCGTGGGGAAGATGCGACGGTCATCGGGCACCCAGCCCAGGCCAGCCTTGGCGATCTCGTGAGTGGGTGTGCGTGTAATGTCTTTGCCGTCAAAGGCAATCGCTCCCATTCGCGGAGGCGTCAGACCCAGGATGGAGCGCAACGTGGTGGTTTTGCCAGCGCCGTTGGGGCCTAACAAGGCCACCACTTCACCGGGGCCAACCTGCAGCGACACATCAAACAGAACCTGCGTCTCGCCGTAGCAGGTGTCCATGTGGTCAATCGACAGCATAGGAGAGATTGCCGCAGCGGGTTTCACTACGGCGTTCATGCCATTGCACCTAGGTTGGAGCGCTGGACCCACGTGTTTTGGCGTAGCGCGTCGGGTGTACCGTGAGCGATAACCTGTCCCCAATGGATGACGGAAATCTGATCCGCGAGACTGAACAGAAAACGCATGTCGTGCTCAATGATCACAATAGTCAGTTGCCGTTTGAGGGTCTTCACCAGCTCAGTTAGGCGGGCCGTGCCTTCAGCTCCAAGGCCCGCAGTGGGCTCGTCCAGAAACAGCATGCGGGGTTCGGCGGCCAGGGCCACGCCAATCTCCAGCGCACGGCGCTCGCCGTACGAGAGGCTGCTGGCACGTACCCGTTCCTTGCCCCTCAAGCCCACACGCTCCAACACGTCTGCGGCCAGGTCTTGCGCGGTACGATCGGCGCCCAGATCGCGCCACGGATTGAAGCCCTGACGGCGGACATGCGGCGTAGCCACCAGCACGTTGTCCAGCGCGGTGTAACTATCAAACAGATTCATGATCTGGAATGAGCGCGAAATGCCTTTGCAGGCAATCTCGCGGGGGGACAGACCCGTGATGTCTTCCCCGGCAAAAGTAACGCATCCTCGGTCAGGTTTGTAGCGACCCGTAAGGACGTTGAAGCAAGTCGTTTTACCGGCCCCGTTGGGGCCCATGATTCCGGTGAGCTGTCCTTCCTCGAATCCCAATGTGATGTCCTGCAATACCACTTGGGCCCCAAAACGCTTGGACAAGCCTGTAGCTTCGAAAAGTTTCACAGCGCATCTCCTGTCGCAGTTTCGCTGGAGGTAACCAGCTTGCGCTGCCGGTTGCGCCAAGCCTGCCAGGCACCGGCAATGCCTTCCGGTTTGAAGATCACCATGGCCATGAAAATCAGGCCATACCAGAGCAGCCAGGTCTCGGTGTAGGCGCCCAGCAGATCGCGCGCCAGGATAAAGAAAGTCGCCCCTATGAGCGGCCCCCAGAAACTCACCAGTCCCCCACCAATCAACACCATCATCACCACAAACCCGGAGGTCTGCAGGCTCATCACGTTCGGGTAAGCTGACTGCTGCGCCATTGCAAACATGGCGCCCGCCAAGCCAGCCACCGCAGTTGAGATGGTGAACGCCAGCCATTTGTAGAGCCACACGTTGTGGCCGATAAAGGCCGCTCGGGTTTCGTTTTGTTTGATGGCACTGAAGATGCGTCCCAATGGTGAATGAATCAGCCGCCACATGCCCACCAGCACCAGCGTGAACAATACTAGACAGAAGTAGTACAGCCCGTCATTGCTGGTCAGATTGAAGGAGACAACCCCCAGGTCAGCGGGCAGGCGTTTGATGTTGAGAAGGCCGTCTTCTCCTCCCGTCACGCTACTCCATTTATTGGCGATGAACCAGAACACCTGACCAAACGCGATGGTCAGCAGTGCGTAATAGATTCCGCGCCGGTGCGAGATGAATAGAGCAACCAAAGCTCCCAAAACACTGGTGACCACCACCGCACCAGTCAGGTCAAACCAAAGGTTGGGCCAGACCTTCAGTTGCAGCATACCAAAGGCATAGGCGCCAGTGCCAAAGAAGGCACCATGGCCGAACGAGGGCAAGCCGGTAAAGCCCAGCAGCAGGTTGTAGCCCAAGGCGAACAGCACCCAGATCATGATCTCCAGCGCTAGGTACTGGTATAGGCCGACTCGGGCAATCCACAACGGGGTAGACAAAAAAACCAATACCGTTATCAGCATAGGCAAGGGAAATAGCGGCGCGCGGCCAAAGGCGAGTTGCATGAGGAGTCCGCAAAGAAATTTGAAAATCGTTGGACAAAACAGAATGTACGTTCTATTATTCAAACATGCAAGAACATTTGTTTCATTTTTAGAGCGCAGCGCACAACGTATGAATCCAGCGACCACCTACGAAGCATTGAAGGACCAGATTGGCCGGAGCTACCCCGAGATGTCGAGGCAACTGCAGCGCATTGCCCGCTTTGCGCTGGAGCAGCCGAATGACCTGGCGCTTGGTACCGTAGCCGCAGTGGCCGAGGCCACCGAGGTACAACCGTCGGCCATGATTCGCTTTGCCAATGCGCTGGGTTACAAGGGGTTTTCGGAAATGCAGCAGGTGTTTCGGGGACATTTGCTGGAGCGCTCGGACAGCTACCGCGAACGCATTGACCAGATGCGGCGAAAGCAAGCCAGCGGCGCACGCGCGCCGGCTGGTGTGCTGCACGAACTGGTCAGCGCATCGGTGAAGGAGCTGGGTCAGCTGGAAGAGACCATTCTTCAGGCCGACCTGAAATCGGCGGTGAAACTGATAGCGGCCGCACCGCGCATCCACGTATTGGCGCAACGCCGCGCATTTCCGGTGGCGGGTTACCTTGCCTATGCGCTAAGTCAGTTGGAGCTGCGCACCCATTTGCTGGGCGGGACCGGCGGCATGCTGCTGGAGAGCCTGCGTTCCATGGCCCCGGGCGACGTATTGGTGGTGGCCAGTTTTCGCAACTATTCGCCCGAAGTGATTGATGCCGCCGCTCGTGCGCGGGCGTTTGGCGTGAAGGTGATTGCCATCACAGACGGACCGTTATCGCCCCTAAAACCCAGTTCCCACGTGTGTTTGGAAATGGCCGATGATTCGACCAAACCGTTTCGCTCGCTGGTGGCACCGCTGTGCCTGGCCCAGGCGCTGGTGGTCAGCGTGGGACACCAGCTGGTCGACAAGCCGCCCACTCAACCGAAGCACGCGTCCGCGCGCGCAAGGAAAGCCGTATGAGTCGCCCACTCGATGTTATTTGTATGGGTCGCGCTGCAGTCGACTTGTATGGCGAGCAGATCGGAGGTCGGCTGGAGGACATGCAGAGCTTTACCAAATACATGGGCGGCTCGCCTGCCAATACGGCAGTGGGTATGGCGCGCTTGGGTTTGAAGTCGTCGATGCTGACGCGTGTCGGCGATGAACACAATGGCCGGTTTGTGCGCGAGTCTCTGCAGGCTGAGGGCGTGGATGTCAGTCACGTCAAGACCGACCTCAAGCGATTGACCGCAGTGGTGTTCCTGGGCATACAAGACCGTGACACCTTCCCGTTGATCTTTTACCGCGACAACTGCGCCGATATGGCCATCAGCGAAGCCGATGTGGACGCTGCGCACATCGCCTCCAGCAACGCGCTGCTTTTATCCGGGACCCACCTGTCGCAGCCCGAAACCTATGCCAGTTGTCTCAGGGCCATGACCTTGGCTCGTGCTGCAGGCACCCGCGTAGTGCTGGACATCGACTACCGGCCCGTTTTGTGGGGGTTGACCAGCCCTGGTCTTGGCGAGCAGCGCTTCGTGCCTTCGGCCGAAGTCAGTGCGCGGCTGCAAACTGTGATCGGCCAATGCGACCTGGTGGTGGGGACCGAAGAAGAAATTCACATTGCTGGAGGCAGTACGGACACGCTGGTTGCGTTGCGCCGCCTGCGCGAACTCAGCGCCGCAACTGTGGTCGTCAAGCGCGGTCCGATGGGCTGCGTGGTGTTTCAGGCCGCCATCCCCGATGCGCTGGATCAAGGCCTTCAAGGCCCCGGTTTTCCAGTCGACGTTTACAACGTGCTGGGCGCTGGCGACGCCTTCATGGCTGGCTTTTTGCGCGGCTGGATTTACAACGAGCCACTGTCCCGCTGCTGCGTCTACGCCAATGCCTGTGGCGCGCTGGTGGTCTCTCGACACGGCTGCGCACCTGCCATGGCCAGCTGGGAAGAGCTGCAGTACTTTTTGGTGCATGGCTCAAGTACCCGGCGCCTGCGCGAGGACCCACATCTGGAGCACCTGCACCGCGTCAGCACCCGTACGCGGCGCTGGGACGAGCTGGTCATTCTCGCCTTTGACCACCGTGTGCAGCTGGAAGAATTGGCCGACCGCCATGGCGCCAGCCGCGCGCGCATTCATGCCCTCAAGCAACTGATTGCACAAGGGGCACGACAAGGCGCCCAACAGCGCGCTGGCGTCGGCATCATTGTCGATGGCCGGTTTGGTGAAGACGTGTTCCCGCCCATGACTGGCAAGGGCTGGTGGGTGGCCCGCCCCGTGGAACTTCCAGGCTCACGGCCACTCGAGTTCGAGGCCGGTTCGCACCTGGCCACCGCGATGCGCACCTGGCCTGGGGAGCATGTCGCGAAGTGCTTGGTGAGTTACCACCCGCAGGACCCATTCCCGCTGCGCGAAGCCCAACTTGCGCGCTTGGCTGAGTTGCAAAAAGCCAGCGTAGACACCTTTCGTGAATTCCTGATTGAGGTAATTCCGCCACGTGACATGCCGTCGGACGGCACCACACTACCGCAGGCGCTCGAACAGATATACCGCGCCCAAATTTTCCCCGATTGGTGGAAGTTGCCTCCCTGTGCTACTGCGCAGGAATGGGAAAGCATTGACGAGGTGATCCAGCGCCACGATCCGCATTGCCGCGGCGTGTTGATCCTGGGTCTCGAAGCCAGCGAAGAGGAGCTGGAGCATAGCTTTCGTATGGCCGCGTCGCATGCAATCTGTCGCGGCTTCGCGGTCGGTCGCTCCATCTTTGCGCCGGCCGCCGCCAGTTGGTTCTCCAACCAGATGAACGATGCGCAGGTTGTGCAGGACATTGCAAACCGGTACGCGCGTTTGATCGAGTTGTGGGACGCCGGGCGGGCTGCCCAGCCCAGACAAACCGCCAGGCGCATCAGCACAGCCACTATTTGAATTATCCAAGGAACAACATGACACAGAAAATCGGATTTATCGGGATCGGCATGATGGGCCACGGCATGGCCAAGAACCTGTTGGCCAAAGGCTTCCCGCTGACATTCAAGGTGAACCGCAACCGCGACAACCTCGCCGACCTGGTCGCGGCCGGCGCTCAGGAGGCCACCAGCAATGCTGACTGTGCCCGCGCCGCAGACATCGTATTCATCTGCGTAACGGGCTCGCCGCAAGTTGAGCAAGTAGTCTATGGCCCGCAAGGGCTGCTGGAGTGCGGTCGCCCCGGCCTGATCGTGGTCGATACCTCGACCGCCGAGCCATCTTCCACCACGAAAATCCGGAACGACCTGGCACAAAAAGGCATCAAACTGATAGATGCACCGATGACTCGCTCACCCAAGGAGGCCGAGGAAGGCCGGCTCAACACCATGGTGGGCGCGGAGCGTGACGATTTTGTAATGTTGGAGCCGGTATTGAAGGCCTTTTGTGAAAACATCTTTCACGTAGGACCACCCGGGCACGGACATGTACTCAAGCTGATCAGCAACATGATGGCCATGAGCTTTGCTGCGGCCATTGCCGAGGCCTTTGCCGTGGCCGCCAAGAGTGGCCTGGACCTGAACCGCCTGTACGACGTGGTCTCAGTGGGTGGTGTCAACTGCGGGATCTTCCAGATGATGGCCACCAAGACTCTGCAGGAAGGTGATGTCACCGGTTTCAAGTTCAGCATTGCCAACGCGCAGAAAGACTTGCGCTACTACACCCACATGGCCGAAATGCTGCCCGTTGCCAGCCTGATGGGCGAGTCCGCCCACCAAAGCTTCATTCAGGCCATCAACGCGGGCTTTGGTGACAAGTTGATTGCCTCTCTTTTCGAAGCCCAGGAAAAGTTAAACGACGTGAAGATCGTGCCCCGTTGATTGCCAAAAGTAGTTCACCCACCAACCACTGCAGGAGACAACCATGCGTGATACACCAAGCGATAGCAATAAAGATACTGACAAGAACACCGTGAATGACACCGAGGCACAGAGCGTATCTGCCAGCCGCCGGAAGCTGCTGAAAACCTCTAGCCTGGCATTAGTCGGTGCCGGCCTGTATGGCGTGGCTCCTTTCATGGGCCCATGGACGCACAACAAGGCCTGGGCCCAGACCGCCCAAAAGAAGCCACTGACGATTGGGCTGACCATGGATGCGTCGGGCCTGTACGCCGCGTCTGGCTCTGAAGAGCGCTTGGGCGCGATGATGGCCATCAAGGAGTTCAACGACAAGGGAGGCGTGCTGGGCCGTCGCATCGAGGCGATCCATATCGACACTGAAACCTCGCCGGCCACCGGATCGCGCGTAGCTGAGCGCATGATCACACGCAATGAAGCGGCATTCCTGATCGGTGCGGTGCACTCGGGTGTGTCCAACGCGATCTCTCAAGTGGCGCAAAAGTACGGCACCATCTTCTTGAATACCAACTCCAGCTCACCAACCGAAGCAGGCAAAGACTGTCACCGCACCAAGTTCGTGTGGGATGGCAATGGCACAAATTTCTCAAACGCGATTGTCAAGAACGCGATCAAGGCCAGTGGAAAAAACTGGGTGCTACTGACCAACGACTATGTTTGGGGACATACCACCTCCAAAGCGACCCGGGCCATCGTCGAAGCCAATGGTGGCAAAATTATTGAAGAGTTGCTGATCCCGCAGAACACCCGCGACTTTTCGGCGTATCTACTCAAGCTGCAGCAGCTCAAGCCCCACGTGGTTGCAACGGCTGTGGGCGGCGACGACATCAAAGCTTTGCGCCAGCAAGTAGTGCAGTTGAAGATGAACCAGACTATGGCCTGGATCAACAACCAGCAGGATTGGCCCGATGTGTATGGTCTGGGGCCTGAGCAGATCTTTGGCGTGTTTGGTACCAACTGGTACTGGAGGCTGAATCTGCCAGGAGTCAAGGAATTTGTGACGGCCTACCAAAAGCAGTACCCGGGCATCGCCATCAAGGTGCCCGGCAATGTGTATTACAACGGCTACATGGCGACGCGCGAACTGCTGCGCTGCGTTGAGGAAGCCGGCACCACCAATAACATCGCTGTAATCAAGAAGCTCGAAGGTCGCAAAATGACTGCGCTGGACCGCATGCAGCACTTTGACGCGTGGATGGACCCGATCAGCCACCAGTGCCAGCAAACTATCTATATGGCGACCTACAACGATCAGCCGGCCGAGAAAGATGACATCTTCAAAATCGTGACGCAATCGGAGCCCAAGGACGTGCAGGACAAGGACGCGCAGGGATCCTGCAAGCTGGAGTCTTACGAGACCACGCCTACCTACGAAGTTTAGAAAGCGCATGGACTTTCTATTGCAACTTCTACCCCATTTGGCCAATGGGGTGTCACTGGGCTTGCTGTTCGCGCTGATCGCACTGGGCTTTATGCTGATCGTCGGCGTGATGGAAACTATTAACCTAGCGCACGGGTCGCTATTTGCACTGGGCATGTATATGGCTCTGTTCATTGCAACACCGCAGTTGGGCATGTTTCCGCAACTGCAGGCCTGGTACATGGCTTTCAGCGTAGAGACGCGCTATCTGCTTGCCTTGTTACTGGCACCGGTATTTGTGGGCATGTTCGGGATGTTGCTAGAGCTATGCATGCGCCGCACCTATGGCCTCGACCCGCTGTACGGCTTGCTGTTGACCTTTGGCGCTGCACTGGTAATTGAAGAGGGCATTCGGCTGGTCTGGGGGTCGTCTGAAAAGCAAATGCTGCTGCCGCCAGCAATCTCAGGTGCCTTCATGGTCGGCGACTTGCTATATGCCAAGTACCGGCTGTTTGCGAGTGGTTTTGCCATTCTCATGATTGCGTTGTTATGGCTTTTTTTACAAAAAACGCCATACGGCGCCATCATCAAGGCGGGGGCGCATGACAGCGAGATGGTACGTGCTCTAGGGATCAATCTGTCGCGCCTGCGCCTGCTGGTGTTTGGCTTGGGGGTGGCGCTGGCAGCCATCGCTGGCGTGGTGATGGCGCCAATCTGGGGCATACGGCCGCATGTAGGTGTCGACGCGGTGGTACCGGCATTTTTGATCATTGTGCTTGGCGGCGTGGGCTCACTGTGGGGAGCCGTCATTGCCGGGCTGATGGTGGGTATGGTGGTTGGCCTGACCGGAGCGTATGCTTCGGAATGGTCTCTGATGTCCATGTACCTGTTGTTCATTGCCGTGGTGACGTTCCGTTCCCGTGGCCTGTTTGGAAAGAAGAGTGTGCTGGATGTCTGAGAAAGAACCTGTGCTGCAAGGCAAAGTTGCGCTGGTCACCGGTGCCGCTGGCACCATGGGCGTGGCCGCCACGCGGGTGCTGATTGAAGACGGTTGTAGCGTCGCCATGGTCGACCTAAATCAGCAACACAACGCGGCGATAGCCGCCGAACTCGGCCCCCGGGCGTTTGCATTCTCTTTTGATATCAGCGATGCCGTGGCAGTACGCGACGGCTGTGCGCAAATCGTCAGAGCGCTGGGCCCGGTCGACATACTGGTCAACAACGCCGGCATTCTTTCCAACAACAAGCTGGAGGCCACCGACACCCAGGAATGGCGGCGCGTGATGGGGGCCAATCTGGACGGCGCCTTTTTCCTTTCACAGCAAGTGGTTCCGGCGATGAAGTCGCGGCGCTTCGGGCGCATCATCAATACCAGTTCGCTTGCGGCGAAAACCGGTGGACTGACTGCTGGCACGGCGTATTCGGTCTCCAAGGGAGCCATGGGCGCATTAACCTTTTCGCTGGCGCGCGAGCTTGCCGGGTTTGGCGTTACCGCAAATGCCATTGCACCGGCTTATGTCAAAACGCCAATGATTACCGAGCAACTCACCGAGGCGCAGCGGCAAAAAATCCTGCAGCACATTCCGGTTGGTCGCTTCTGCGAACCCGATGAATTCGCCCATGTAGTGCGCTTTCTGGCTTCACCACTGGCCGGGTTCATTACCGGGGAAATCATCGATCTCAACGGCGGTCTGTTGATGGATTAGGCTAGCCCGTCCAACTGCACCAGCATGCCCATGACACCAAAGATTGACTTTACCCAAGCGCTGACAGGTTTGTTTGACTTGCGTGGCAAAGCGGTCTATGTGCCAGGCGGCTACGGCGGCATTGGTGAGGCGATTGCTTGGGGTTTGGCATTGGCCGGTGCCCGCATAGCGGTGTCGGGGCGCGACGAGGGAAAGGCCCTGACTATAGCCGCGGACTTGAAGGCTGCGGGGCACGACGCACTGGGCCTGGCCATGGATGCACATTCAGTGACTCAGATACAAGACTCGGTGGATACCGTTGCCCGTCACTTCGGTGGCTTGGACATATTGGTGAACTGCGTAGGCCTGATCCGTGAGGAGTCGCTGTTGGACGTAAGCGAGGAGGCATTTGACGAAGTCATTCAGGTCAACCTGAAGGCCGCGATGTTTCTGGCGCAGGCCTCTGCCAAACAGCAGATCGCTGGCGGGCGCG
>JAYWAV010000348.1:0-3557 GCA_043782015.1 Rhodoferax sp.
GGCTGGAACGAGCAAGCCAATATCGATATTGTGAAAATCATCTGCCGATTGCTGGATGGCGCAGTGCCGCGTGCGGATGGCAAGTCCTACTCGGAGCAAATGACCTTTGTGACGGATCGACCCGGGCATGACCGCCGCTACGCAATTGATGCACGCAAGATTGAGCGTGAACTGGGCTGGAAGCCAGAAGACACTTTTGAGTCTGGTATTGCCAAGACGGTGCATTGGTATTTGGCAAACCCGGGTTGGGTCGCCAATGTGCAAAGCGGCTCTTACCGCGATTGGGTGCAAACCCAATACGGCGCATGAAAATCTTGCTGTTGGGCTCCACGGGCCAAGTTGGGTGGGAGCTGCAACGCAGCTTGGCGCCCTTGGGAGAATTGCTGGCGCTGGGGCGTGACGGGTCCCGAAATGTGGATGGGTTGTGTGGTGACCTGACGCAACTGGAAGCCCTGGCCGAAACCGTGCGCAAAGTCCGCCCGGACGTCATCGTCAATGCGGCAGCCCACACTGCCGTTGACAAAGCCGAAAGCGAAATCGATTTGGCCCGTACCCTCAATGCGCTGGCACCCGGCGTTCTGGCCGATGAGGCGCAGCGCCTGGGTGCCTGGCTGGTGCACTACAGCACCGACTACGTGTTTGATGGCAGCGGTGGCCAGCCCTGGAAAGAGACGGATGCCACCGGGCCGCTCAACGTCTATGGGCAGACCAAACTGGAAGGCGAGCAGGCCGTTATGCGCTGTGCGCGCCACCTGATCTTCCGAACCAGTTGGGTCTACGCCGCGCGCGGCGCCAACTTTGCCAAGACCATGCTGCGCCTGGCCCAGGAGCGCGAGACGCTGCAGGTGATTGACGACCAGATGGGCGCGCCCACTGGCGCCGACCTGATTGCCGATGTGACCGCCCATGCCATCCGCCAGGTATTGCCCGGCAATGCGAGTGGCGACGTGGGTGGCGATTTGGCGCTGGCTGGCATCTACCATCTGGTTGCTGCTGGCTGCACCACTTGGTATGAGTATGCAAAACACGTCGTAGCCCTTGCGGAACGTGCGCAACCCGCTATAAAAATAGTAGCAAACAACATCAAGGCCGTGCCTACTTCAGCCTTCCCTACTCCGGCCAAGCGCCCCCACAATTCGAGGCTGGACACCACCAGGCTGCAAACCACCTTTGGCCTGCGACTGCCTTCCTGGCAGACAGGCGTTAACCGCATGTTGAACGAGATTGACTATGGCCGTACCCACTAGCACCCAAACCTCCAGCCGTAAGGGCATCATTCTGGCCGGGGGCTCGGGCACGCGCTTGCATCCCGCCACGCTGGCGATCAGCAAGCAGTTGCTGCCGGTGTACGACAAGCCCATGGTGTATTACCCGTTGAGTACGTTGATGCTGGCTGGTATTCGAGACATCCTGATCATCAGCACGCCGCAGGACACGCCACGTTTCGCCCAATTGCTGGGCGATGGAAGCCAGTGGGGCATCAACCTGCAATACGCAGTGCAGGAGAGCCCCGACGGGCTGGCGCAGGCTTTTCTGATTGGCGAGTCCTTCATTGGCAGCAGTACCAGCGCGCTGGTACTGGGCGACAACATTTTTTATGGCCACGATCTCAATACGCTGCTGTCCAACGCGCATGGGCAGACCAAGGGCGCCACGGTGTTTGCTTATCATGTGCACGACCCAGAGCGTTACGGTGTCGTCGCATTTGACGCCAATGGCCGCGCCCGCAGTATTGAAGAAAAGCCCGTCAAGCCGCAAAGCAATTACGCGGTGACTGGCCTTTACTTTTATGATCAGCAAGTCGTGGACATCGCCAAAGCGGTCAAGCCCAGCGCGCGCGGCGAACTGGAGATTACGGCCGTCAATCAGGCCTATCTGGAGCAAGGGCAGTTGAGCGTGCAGATCATGCAGCGCGGTTATGCCTGGCTGGATACAGGTACGCATGACAGTCTTTTGGAGGCCGGCCAATTCATTGCTACGCTGGAGCGTCGGCAGGGTCTCAAGATCGCTTGCATCGAGGAAATCGCCTGGCGCAATGGCTTCATTGGTGACGAACAACTCGCGAAACTGGCACAGCCCCTGGCCAAGAATGGCTACGGCCAATATCTGTTGGGCTTGTTGAAAGAAGGCGCACCCCGATGAAAGCCGTACAGACCGCATTGCCCGATGTCTGGCTGATCGAACCCAAGGTATTTGGGGATTCGCGCGGTTTCTTTTTTGAGAGCTTCAACGCACGTGCTTTTGCAGACCAGACTGGGATGCACGAAACCTTCGTGCAGGACAACCATTCCAAATCCGCGCGCGGCGTGCTGCGTGGTTTGCATTACCAGATTGAACAGCCGCAAGGCAAGCTGGTGCGCGTGGTGCAGGGCGAGGTGTTTGACGTGGCAGTAGACTTGCGCAAATCGTCGCCCCATTTTGGCCAATGGTTTGGCTGCCATTTATCAGGCGACGACAAGCAGCAGCTGTGGATTCCGCCTGGCTTCGCCCATGGCTTTCTGGTGCTGTCAGATTTCGCCGAATTCCTGTACAAGACGACGGAGTACTACGCCCCGGCCCACGAGCGCTGCATTGCGTGGAACGATCCTTCGCTAGGTATCCAATGGCCTACCGTGGAAGGTGGTCCGCTGCTGTCTGCCAAGGATGCCGTTGGCAGTTCATTCGCGGCTGCCGACGTATTTGCCTGACCCGAACGATGGCCGTGTGTATGAATTCTTCCGTGAGCAACATCATCCCCGCCGCCGCTGAGGCGGAGGCAGCGGCGTACCGCAAGGTCGCGTTAGCCGCCTGCTTTGGCACTTTCATCGAGTGGTACGATTTTTTGACGTTTGCCACGCTGGCGGTTCACTTCGCCGCGTTGTTCTTTCCCGCGAATGACCCGGTCGCCGGGCTGCTGTACAGCCTGCTTACCTTCGGGTTGGGCATGGTAGTGCGTCCCCTGGGTGCTGCGTTGTTTGGTTCCTTTGGCGACCGCTATGGCCGCAGAAAGGCCTTCATTGCCACCATCGGCCTGATGGGTGCTGCGACCTTTGCAGTAGGCCTGTTGCCGACCTACGCGCAATGGGGCTGGGTCGCCACGGGCATGTTGATCACTCTGCGCCTGATCCAGGGCCTGGCCATGGGCGGGGAGATTGGCGGGGCCAATGTGTACCTGGCAGAGCACGCACCAGTGGCCCGCCGCGGCGCGATGACCAGCGTGCTGCAGTGGATGGGCGGGTTTGGCATTCTGGTATCGATGTTCCAAATCATGCTGTTGCAGACTTTCCTGAGCGACGCGGATTTCAAAGCCTGGGGCTGGCGCATTCCGTTTCTGCTGTCGGCGGTGTTGCTGCTGGCCAGCGTGCGTGCACGCTTGGCCTTGCATGAGTCGCCGGTGTTCGAGAAGCTGCGCCAGCAAAAACACACGACCGTCACGCCCCTGCGCGATTGTCTGCAAGACCGGCAAACGCTGGGCCGTATGGCCTTGCTGTTCTTCTGTATTTCCGCCGGTGGCAGCCTGTTGTTCTTCAGCTCGCAGGTGTATGCGCCCATCTTTCTGCGAACCGTCGTCAAGATGG
>JAYWAV010000349.1:0-3556 GCA_043782015.1 Rhodoferax sp.
TTGGTGCCCATACCGGCTTCGGTAAGGCCCAAGTGCAGCGGATAGTCACACCGCACAGCCAACTCCCGGTAAACCGCAATCAAATCCTGCACACCGCTGACCTTGCACGACAGTGCAATTTGGTGGGCAGGCAAGCCCATAGCAACGGCGCGCGCAGCCGACTCCAGCGCCGAAGTGATCAGCGCTTCATACATCACAGGCTTTGCGTCCCAAGGCACAGCGCGGCGACTGTTGTCGTCCATCAGCTGGGCCAATAGCTCCTGGTCCAGGCTACCCCAATTGACGCCGATGCGTATTGCCTTGTTGTAACGGATGGCAGCTTCAATCATTGCGCCGAATTGCCTGTCGCGCTTGTCACCTTTGCCTACATTACCGGGGTTGATGCGGTACTTGGACAGCGCCTGCGCACAATCCGGAAAATCGGTCAATAACGTGTGGCCGTTGTAGTGGAAGTCGCCAATCAGCGGCACGTCAATGCCCATGCGGTCCAGTTGCTCACGGATATAGGGAACAGCCTGTGCAGCCTCGGGCGTGTTGACGGTAATGCGCACCATCTCTGAGCCGGCTTGCGCAAGTTCCTTGACCTGGATTGCGGTACCAATTGCGTCTGCCGTGTCGGTATTGGTCATGGACTGCACGCGCACCGGGGCGCCACCGCCAACGGTGACGACACGCGAACCCCATACCACTTGGGACTGTAATGAACGGCGCAACTGCGGCGCCGCCAAGGCAATAGGCGATCTCTCGTCCATCACTTCACCTCAAAACGGGCTACATTGTCTTTGGCGATTCCTACCAGCGCAAAGGGTTTGCCACGTACCTCCACCTGGGTCACATCGGCGCGGCCAATCACCACAGTAAGCGGCAACGCACCGGACGCGGCATTGGTCTCTCCAGCGGCCATAGTTTTGCGCAGTTGCACAACACCCTTAGCATCAGTAACTTCCACCCAAGAAGTACCGCTGACCTTGAACATCACCAGGCCGTTTGCGGTACCTGCCAGATTCACCACCGGTGCAGAAGTGTCCAGTTTGGCGGGCTGAACCACTGCTGCGGCTGCAGCCGGTTTAGATGCGGGCTGTGTCGGCAATGAAGCCAAGGTGGCGGCGGGCGGCGCAGGCGCAGATGGCACGGGTGCATCCACCACTGGGACCATCGTCCTGGCTTCGGCAGGCTCTGTAGCCATCACAATTTGCGACGGCATGGCGAGCGTATTGCTGGAGGTTGAAGCTGTATCTGCTTCCCTCTCCAGCCGTTGCACTTCCGGAAAGGCAATCAGCACCGCCGCACCAGCCAGCAAAATCGCCACGACCCATACAGTGGGCCGGGCCAAAAATGCAGGCATCGAGAACTGGGAAGAGTGGCCGCTGACATGGAAAGGCTCGTTGATACCCCGTTGCTCTGCATCAAGTCGGGGCACTGCAGTCCGTGGCAGGCGTAGCAAAACCGGCGTGGGGTCAATCTTGAGCGCCCGACACACACTGGAAGCCAGCGCACGGACAAACACGGCATCAGGCAATAGATCCAGCCGGTCGGCCTCCAAAGCTTCCAGTTTCTTGACCGGCACCTTCATCGCAACGGCCAAAGCCGCCACGTGCAATCCGGCCGCTTCGCGGGCCTGCCGCAACAAGGCACCTGCGCTCAACGGCAGAGGAGGCACATCTGGTTGCGACTCCATGGATGGCAAAGAAGCCTCATTCATCAAATGCACCCCGCTCATACGCAACCAACTCCGGGGACTGCGGGAAGCGCTTCTTCAACTGTCCGCCCAGTTGCGCCATACCATCCCGATTACCCAATTGTCTTTCAATCTTGATGCCCAACCAGAGAGACTCCGCATTGGCTAGTTCGCTGTTATTGATACGGCGGACATAAAACTGGGCCCGCGTGTAATCCCTGCGCTGTAGCGCAAGGGTCGCCAGGTTGAAACCCGTAATGGGGTTGCCCGCATCCAGCTCATAGGCACGCAACAAACTGTTTTCAGCATCGGCCCGCAGCCCCCCCTTGATTTGGCACAGGCCAAGTGCCATTAAGGTCTTGGCACGTTCGCCATACATGGGATTTGCCAGCGCCAAATTGAATTGCTGGTAAGACTCGTTCAGCCGTGATTGCTGGCACAGCAGCCAGCCGTAGTTGTGCTGCACAGTCGCGGCCTTGGGATTCAGCGACAAGGCGCGTTTGAAGCTCTCCTCGGCCAAAGACACATCATTCAAACGCATGTAGATCAGGCCACGCAGATTGTGGGCTTCAAACAAAGTGGGGTCTGCGGTGATCGACTGCCTCACTTCGTCCAGGGCCACATTGGTCTGGCCATTGCTGTAATAACCTGATGCCAGCTCCAGGCGAATACGTGCGCGTTTGCGGGCATCGGGCTCGTCCGAGTCGGTCACCATATCGCCTTTGATGCCGTTGGTAGTGACTGTGGTCGTGCAGCCTGTCATGCCCCCTACAGTCCACCCCATGGTTGCCAGCCACAAGAACCCCAGAAAAGCCGATTTACCGTAACGAACGAATGCAGTCATTGCCATATCCCTCTTGCTTTAATGACCCGATTCAACCACAGGCTTGAGCATGATGGTACGTTGGCGTGAAATTCGTTTCTGGACCTCGGTCCGGTCCCGTACGTCACCGGCCAATTGCCCGCATGCAGCATCGATATCGTCACCCCGGGTCTTGCGTACGGTTGTGACGATACCGGCATTGCTGAGAATGTCCGAGAACGCCTGCACTGCAGCCTGGCTGGAGCGCAACAAGCCCGAAGCCGGGAATGGATTGAAAGGGATCAGGTTCAGCTTGCACCAAGGCCTTTCACCCTTCTCTGGGCGCACCAGAGCCAGCAGTTCGCGGGCGTGCTCAGGGGTATCGTTAACGCCGTCCAGCATGCAGTACTCAAAGGTGATGAAGTCGCGTGGCGCAAACTCCAGGTACCGCTTGCAGGTCTCCAGTAACTCGGCAATGGGGTACTTGCGGTTCAGAGGTACCAAGTTGTCCCGCAAGAGGTCATTCGGCGCATGCAAGGAAACCGCCAACGCCACTGGGCAGTCTTGACCTAGCCGATCCATCATGGGCACAACGCCCGATGTGGATACCGTCACACGACGACGCGACATGCCGTAAGCATGGTCATCCAGCATGACCTTCAATGCGGGCACCAGCGCGCTGTAGTTTTGCAGTGGCTCGCCCATGCCCATCATCACAACGTTGGAAATGACGCGCCCATCGACTTTCAGGTGCCTGCGCAGGAAGTGCTCGGCGAACCACAGCTGGGCGATGATTTCGCCAGTCGTCAGGTTGCGGCTAAAACCCTGATGCCCAGTCGAACAAAAACGGCAGCCAACCGCACAGCCGGCTTGCGACGAGATGCACAGCGTGCCTCGATCGTCTTCGGGAATATATACGGTCTCAACTGCGTCGCCATTGCCGACGTCGAACAGCCATTTGATGGTGCCGTCGGAGGAAATGTGTTGGGAGAGAACCGCCAGAGGTTGTACCTGGGCGGATGTTTTGAGCTTTTCACGCAACGACTTGGCCAAGTCGCTCATGTCATCGAAATGCG
>JAYWAV010000350.1:0-9826 GCA_043782015.1 Rhodoferax sp.
GTGGTGGTGGTGGCGGGCTTGACGCCCGGCATGCAGGTCGTGTCGGCGGGTGTGCACGTGTTGTCGCCCGGCCAGAAGGTCACGCTTTACAGAGAAAACGGGGCTGTAGCGCCCGCCGGAAAAGCGCAGGCAGCTAGCAATTCTGTAGCACCCGCCCCTGCTGCAAAGTGAGCGCACCATGACACAACAACAACCTAAAGAGGGATTCAACCTCTCCAAGTGGGCGCTGGACCACCGGCCGCTCACGGTGTATTTGATGATTGTGCTGATGCTGCTGGGCGTTGCAGCCTACTTCCAGCTCGGGCAGGACGAAGACCCGCCGTTCACGTTCCGCGCGATGGTCGTACGTACCTACTGGCCCGGCGCGACGGCACAGCAGGTGGCCGAGCAGGTCACCGACAAGCTGGAAAAAACGCTGCAGGAAGTGCCGTACTCCGACAAGATCCGCAGCTATTCCAAGCCCGGCGAGTCGCAGATCATTCTGGAAATCAAGGACTCCAGCCCCGCCGCTGATGTGCCCAACGTCTGGTACCAGGTGCGCAAGAAGGTGGGCGACATGCGCTACACCTTGCCACAGGGTGTGCAGGGGCCGTTCTTCAATGACGAGTTTGGCGATGTCTACGGCGTGATCTATGCGCTGGAGGCGGACGGTTTCTCCAATGCTGAGTTGAAGGGGTTTGCCGATGACGTGCGCCAGCAATTGCTGCGCGTCAAGGACGTCTCCAAAGTCGAGCTGTTCGGTGTGCAGGACGAGAAGCTGTTCATTGAAATATCGCAACGTCGCCTGTCGCAGCTGGGCCTGGATATGAACCAGGTGCTGGGACAACTGGCGCAGCAAAACGCGGTGGAAAGCGCTGGCACCGTGCAGGCACCGCTGGACGTCTTGCAAGTGCGCGTGGCCGGGCAGTTCAAGCGGGTGGACGAGCTGCGCAACATGCCCATCCGCGGCAGCTCTGGCAACCAGCTCAAGCTCGGTGACATTGCCGACATCAAGCAGGCCTATATCGATCCTCCTGCCATCAAGGTACGCCACCAGGGCAAGGAAGTGATTGCGGTGGGCGTGTCCATGGCCAAGGGCGGCGACATCATTCGCCTGGGCAAATCGCTGAAGGTGGCATTTGCCAATATCGAACAAAAGTTGCCTGTCGGTATCAAGATCAGCCAGGTGCAGGACCAACCCAAGTCGGTGGCCAGCTCGGTGGGCGAGTTCGTTCGCACGCTGATTGAAGCCGTGCTTATTGTGTTGGCGGTCAGCTTCATTGCGCTCGGTCTGCACAAGCGGGAAGGCAAGCAGCCGCTGTGGAAGCGCTATTACGTGGACATGCGTCCTGGCCTGGTCGTGGGTATCACGATTCCGCTGGTTTTGGCGGTGACCTTTTTGGCGATGAACTACTTCGGCATCGGCCTGCACAAGATTTCGCTGGGCTCGCTGATCATTGCATTGGGTTTGCTGGTCGACGATGCGATCATTGCGGTCGAAATGATGGTGCGCAAGATGGAGGAGGGCTACGACAAAGTGCGTGCTGCCACTTTCGCCTATGAAGTCACGGCCATGCCCATGCTGACCGGCACATTGATTACGGCAGCTGGTTTTTTGCCTATCGGCATTGCCAAGTCGATGACAGGTGAATACACCTTCGCGATTTTCGCAGTGACAGTGATCGCGCTGGTACTGAGCTGGATTGTTTCGGTGTATTTTGTGCCGTATCTGGGCACCTTGCTGCTCAAGGTCAAACCGCATGCTGCCGGAGATGGTCCGCACGAGCACTTCGACACGCCGTTCTACAAGGCCTTTCGCCGCACCTTGAACTGGTGCATCGAGCACCGTTGGTTGACGATTGGCGCGACCATCCTGATCTTTGCTTTGGGCATTGTCGGCATGGGTAAGGTGCAGCAGCAGTTCTTCCCGGATTCCAGCCGCCCGGAAATTATGGTGGATATCTGGTTCCCGGAAGGTACGTCGTTCAAGGCGAACGAAGAAGTCACCAAACGGGTCGAAGCGCGCTTCTTGCAGGAAGAGGGCATTGCTACCGTCAGCACCTGGGTGGGTTCGGGCGTGCCACGCTTTTACCTTCCGTTGGACCAGGTGTTCCCGCAGTCCAATGTTTCGCAGTTCATCTTGGTGTCCAAAGACCTAAAGGTGCGCGAGACCTTGCGCGTTCGCCTGCCCGCCTTGCTGGCGCAGGAGTTCCCTGAGGTCCGTGCCCGGGTGAAGCTGCTGCCCAACGGGCCGCCGGTGCCGTTCCCCGTGCAGTTCCGCGTGGTCGGCCCTGACCCCGTAGCGTTGCGCGGCTATGCCGATCAGGTCAAGGCCGCGATGCGCGCCAGTCCGAACGCGCGTGGCGTCAACGACAACTGGAACGAATCGATCAAAGTGTTGCGTCTGGAAGTGGACCAGGCCAAGGCGCGCGCCTTGGGCGTGACCAGCCAGTCTATCGCCCAAGCTTCGCGCACCATGCTGAGCGGTACGACCGTGGGCCAGTACCAGGAAGGCGACAAGCTGATCGACATCGTGCTGCGCCAGCCGCTGGACGAACGCAACGCGATCACCGATATCGGCAACGCCTATCTGCCGACGGCTTCGGGCAAATCGATTCCGCTGACGCAAATTGCCCACCCGGTATTCACCTGGGAGCCGGGTGTGATGTGGCGCGAAAACCGCGATTACGCGATCACGGTGCAGTGCGATATTGTCGAAGGCCTGCAGGGCGCGACGGTGACCAATGAGCTGCTGCCGGGCTTGAAAGAGCTGAGCGCCAAGTGGCCAGCCGGTTATCGCATTGAAGTGGCCGGGGCGGTGGAAAAGAGCGCGCAGGGTTCGGATTCCATTGTCGCCGGTGTGCCCATCATGCTGTTCATCACGTTCACACTGCTGATGCTTCAACTGCACAGCTTCAGCCGCTCGGTGCTGGTTTTCCTGACCGGCCCTCTGGGAATTGCCGGTGTGGCAGGCGCTTTGTTGATGTTCAACCGCCCATTCGGCTTCGTGGCGTTGCTGGGTGTGATTGCCCTGATGGGCATGATCCAGCGCAATTCGGTCATCCTGATCGACCAGATCGAGCAGGACCGCGCAGCCGGTATTCCGGCCTGGGATGCGATTGTCGAATCCGCAGTGCGTCGCTTGCGGCCCATCGTGTTGACGGCCGCCGCCGCCGTGCTGGCGATGATTCCGCTGTCCCGCTCGGTCTTCTGGGGCCCCATGGCCGTGGCCATCATGGGAGGACTCGTCGTTGCCACCGTATTGACACTGTTGGCACTGCCGGCGATGTACGCCGCCTGGTTCCGTGTGAAGCGCGAAACACCGGCTTAAAAGGGGAGGCCTGCGCAGCAGGTTAAAATACGCGGTTGACCGATTTCATATGGGTGGTCAGGGTGCCGCAGACAGGGTCTGCGGTCGCTTTGGACCCCCCATTTTGTTTTTTGCGCGGGTGGCGAAATTGGTAGACGCACCAGGTTTAGGTCCTGACGGTAGCAATACTGTGCGGGTTCGAGTCCCGCCCCGCGCACCACGTATTTAGGAGATTGTTATGGCCATTAATGTTGTAAATCTGGACAAGCTTGAGCGCAAGATGACCTTGTCGTTGCCGGTTGACCCCATCCGTGCCGAAATCGATGCACGCCTGCGCAAGCTGGCCCGCACCGTCAAGATGGACGGTTTCCGTCCAGGCAAGGTACCGATGAATGTGGTGTCCCAGCGCTACGGCTATTCGGTGCACCAGGAAGTCATGAACGACAAGGTCGGCGAGGCTTTCATGATCGCTGCCAACGAAGCCAAGCTGCGTGTTGCCGGTCATCCCCGCATCACTGAGCGCGATGTGGCGCCCGAAGGCCAGATGTCTTTCGACGCTATTTTCGAAGTGTTCCCCGAAGTCGTCATTGGCGATTTGGCTACCGCTGAAGTGGAAAGGCTCAGCACCGAAGTGACGGATGCCGCGATCGACAAGACTGTCGAAATCCTGCGCAAGCAGCGCCGCACCTTCGCACTGCGTCCACACGACGCACCTGCGCAAGACACTGACCGCGTGACCGTAGACTTCGAAGGCAAGATCGACGGCGAAACTTTTGCTGGCGGCAAGGCCGAAGACTTCCAGTTCATCATTGGCGATGGCCAAATGCTGAAGGAATTTGAAGATGCAACCCGTGGCATGAAGCACGGCGAAAGCAAGACTTTCCCGCTATCCTTCCCTGCGGACTACCATGGCCAGGACGTTGCCGGCAAGACTGCCGATTTCATGGTTACCCTGAAGAAAGTCGAAGCCGCCAACCTGCCCGAAGTGGACGGCGCTCTGGCCAAAATTCTTGGGATTGCCGAGGGTACGGTCGAAGGCCTGCGCGCCGACATCCGCAAAAACCTGGACCGCGAAGTGAAGTACCGCCTGCTGGCCCGCAACAAGCAGGCCGTGATGGATGCGCTTTTGAGCAAGGCTGAGCTGGACCTTCCCAAGTCCAGCGTGCAGGCTGAAATGGACCGCATGGTCGAAGCCGCCCGTGCCGATCTGAAGCAACGCGGTATCAAGGACGCTGACAAGGCGCCTATCCCTGAGGACATCTTCCGCCCCCAAGCCGAGCGCCGCGTGCGTCTGGGCCTGGTCGTGTCCGAGCTGGTGCGTGCCAATGACCTGCGCGCCAAACCCGAGCAAATCAAGGCCCATGTGGATGAGCTGGCCTCCAGCTACGAGAAGCCTGCTGACGTGGTGCGCTGGTATTACGGCGACAACCGCCGCATGGCCGAAGTAGAAGCCATCGTTATTGAAAACAACGTGACAGAGTTTGTGCTGTCCAAAGCCAAGGTGTCTGAAAAGCCCATGTCCTTTGACGACCTGATGGCGCAAAACTGATCCGCAAAATCCGTTTGACCTAAAAATGGGGCCGATGCTGGACTTGCAGTCCCGTGTTTGGGCCCCATTTGCTTTTTGGCTTTGAAATTTCGTTACAGTCAGAAGACTTTATTTGGAGATGCTATGAACGTGAAGTACGGCGCAGCCCACACGATGGAGCCGCAAGGCCTGGGCATGGTCCCGATGGTGATTGAACAGTCCGGCCGGGGCGAGCGCTCCTACGACATATATTCACGTCTGCTCAAGGAACGCGTAATTTTCCTGGTCGGTCCGGTCAATGACCAAACCGCCAACCTGGTGGTTGCCCAGATGCTGTTCCTGGAAAGCGAAAATCCGGACAAGGACATTTCCTTCTATATTAATTCGCCCGGCGGCTCGGTCAGCGCTGGCATGTCGATTTTCGACACGATGAACTTCATCAAGCCTGCGGTGTCCACGCTGTGTATCGGCATGGCGGCCAGCATGGGTGCTTTCTTGCTGGCGGCGGGTGAAAAGGGCAAGCGCTTTTGCCTGCCCAACTCCAAGATCATGATCCACCAGCCGTCGGGTGGCAGCCAGGGCCAGGCCACGGAAATTGAAATTGCGGCGCGTGAAATTCTTAAAACGCGTGAGCAATTGAACAAGATTCTGGCTGAACGCACCGGTCAGCCACTGGAACGTATCGCGAAAGATACAGAACGTGACTATTACATGACGGCCGATGAGACTAAGGAATACGGCCTGATTGACCAGGTCATCGCCAAACGCCCCTGAGGATATTGCCCCCACGCTCTGCCGCTGCGCGGGTCGCTGTCCCCCGAGGGGGCTCATTTTCCTTGGGACGGCCCGGCGGAAAATTGCCAGACTAAACCAGAAATTAGAAGGTCTGGGCGGTGCCTTTCTGCTGGAAGGGCAACGTTTTTTATTGGTTATCATTGTGCAACTTCAGCGTTAAGGCAATCTCCTCATGGCCGAGAAAAAAGGCACTTCCAGCGAAAAAACCTTGTACTGCTCTTTCTGCGGCAAGAGTCAGCACGAGGTCAAGAAGCTCATTGCTGGGCCTTCGGTGTTCGTGTGCGACGAATGCATTGACCTTTGCAACGAAATCATCCGCGACGAGCTGCCCGCCACCACCGAGGCGAAAGATGCCCGTGGCGACCTGCCAACCCCCGCAGAAATCAAAGCCAACCTGGATAACTATGTAATCGGTCAGGAGCCTGCCAAGCGCACGCTTGCGGTCGCGGTGTACAACCACTACAAGCGCTTGCGCCACAAAGAAAAGGCCAAGAAAGACGACGTCGAGCTGGCGAAGAGCAATATTTTGCTGATTGGCCCCACGGGTTCCGGCAAGACTTTGCTCGCACAAACGCTGGCGCGTATGCTGGATGTACCATTTGTGATGGCTGACGCCACCACATTGACTGAGGCCGGATATGTGGGCGAAGACGTTGAAAACATCGTTCTGAAACTGCTGCAAAGCTGCAACTACGAAGTCGAACGCGCCCAGCGCGGCATTGTCTATATCGACGAAATCGACAAAATTTCCCGCAAGTCGGACAACCCCTCGATCACGCGTGACGTATCGGGCGAAGGCGTACAACAGGCCTTGCTGAAACTGATCGAAGGCACGATGGCCAGCGTACCGCCCCAAGGCGGGCGCAAGCATCCGAACCAGGACTTTGTCCAGATCGACACCACCAATATCCTGTTTATCTGCGGCGGCGCATTTTCGGGCCTGGAAAAAGTCATTGAGAACCGCACGGAATCGTCCGGCATCGGCTTTGGCGCTACGGTCAAGAGCAAGCAACAGCGTGCCTTGACCGAAGTGTTCAAAGAAGTCGAACCGGAAGATTTGATCAAGTTTGGGCTTATTCCTGAGTTGGTGGGTCGTATGCCGGTGGTCGCGACGCTTGCCGAGCTGACCGAGGACGCATTGGTCCAAATCCTGACCGAGCCCAAGAACGCACTGGTCAAGCAGTACGCCAAGCTGTTGCAGATGGAAGGCGCGGAACTGGAAATTCGTCCCAACGCACTCAAAGCCATTGCCAAGCGTGCGCTGGCGCGCAAGACCGGCGCCCGCGGTCTGCGTTCCATCCTTGAGCAGTCGCTGATCGACACGATGTACGAATTGCCCAATGTGGCAAACGTAGAGAGGGTGGTGGTGGACGAATCCACCATCGAAGAAAACAAGCCCCCGCTGCTCGTGTACCGCGAAGCAGCGAAGAAGGCCTGAACGTCTTGAAACTGGGCCGCGCAAATGCCTGATATGCACGGTTTTTGCGCTGCTTCCCCGGGAATGTCGCCAGGACTCCGCACTGACAATGGCAGTGCGCTTGAAAATCCGGTTTCCCGGACCATATTCAACAGGTAATACAAAGGTTCCCCATGTCTGGCCAAACACCCCTGCCTGCTACCCCCCTTGATCTGCCCCTGCTGCCTTTGCGCGATGTGGTGGTGTTCCCGCACATGGTGATCCCGTTGTTCGTCGGTCGCCCCAAGAGCATCAAGGCGCTGGAAGCCGCGATGGAAGCCGAGCGCCGCATCATGCTGGTTGCACAAAAGGCTGCCGCCAAAGACGATCCACTGGTGTCGGACATGTTCGATGTCGGCTGCATCTCCACCATCCTGCAAATGCTCAAGCTGCCCGACGGCACCGTCAAAGTACTGGTCGAAGGCCACCAACGCGCATCGGTTAACAAGATTGAAGAGGGCGAGGCTTTTTTTTCCGCCAATGTCACACCGATTGAAATTGCCGATGCTGAAGCAGAAAAGGCGCGCGCCAAGGGTAGCGAGATCGAAGCGCTGCGTCGCGCTGTGATGCAGCAGTTTGACCAGTACGTCAAACTCAACAAAAAGATTCCGCCGGAAATCCTGACTTCCATCTCTAGTATTGATGATCCCGGCCGTCTGGCTGACACCATCGCTGCGCACTTGCCACTGAAGCTCGATGCCAAGCAAGCGGTTCTGAGCCTGTCAGGCGTGAAGGACCGTCTGGAAAACCTGTTCGAGCAGATCGAACGGGAAGTGGACATCCTCAACGTCGACAAGAAGATTCGTGGCCGCGTGAAGCGCCAGATGGAGAAAAACCAGCGCGACTTCTATCTGAACGAACAGGTCAAGGCCATCCAGAAGGAACTCGGCGAAGGCGAAGAGGGCGCGGACATCGAAGAGATCGAGAAAAAGATCAAGTCCGCCAAGATGCCAAAAGAGGCTTTGAAAAAGGCCGAAGGCGAGCTGAAGAAGCTCAAGCTGATGTCGCCAATGTCCGCCGAAGCGACGGTCGTGCGCAACTACATTGACGTGTTGACCGGCTTGCCATGGGCTACCAAGACCAAGATCAAACACGATCTTGCGAATGCCGAGGCTGTGTTGAACGAAGACCACTATGGCCTGGATAAGGTCAAAGACCGCATTCTGGAATATCTTGCAGTGCAGCAGCGCGTCGACAAGGTCAAGGCGCCCATCCTGTGTCTGGTAGGCCCTCCAGGCGTTGGTAAAACCTCGCTGGGTCAGTCGATTGCCAAGGCGACTGGGCGCAAGTACGTGCGTATGGCGCTGGGCGGTATGCGCGACGAGGCCGAGATCCGCGGCCACCGCCGCACTTACATTGGCGCGATGCCGGGCAAGGTGCTGCAGAGCCTCTCGAAGGTCGGCACACGCAACCCGCTGTTCCTGCTCGACGAGATCGACAAGCTGGGTACTGATTTCCGTGGCGACCCGAGCAGCGCGCTGCTTGAGGTGTTGGACCCTGAGCAAAACCACAAGTTTGGTGACCACTACGTCGAGGTTGATTACGACCTGAGCGATGTGATGTTTGTCGCGACCAGTAACTCGATGAACATTCCACCGGCCCTGCTGGATCGCATGGAAGTGATTCGCCTGTCGGGTTACACCGAAGACGAAAAGACCAATATCGCTATTACCTATCTGCTGCCCAAGCAGTTGAAGAACAACGGTGTCAAAGATTCCGAAATGGCGATGTCCGAAGATGCAGTGCGCGACATCGTGCGCTATTACACTCGCGAAGCCGGTGTGCGATCGCTGGAGCGCGAACTCTCCAAAATTTGCCGCAAGGTGGTCAAGGGCCTGCTGTTGAAGAAGATGACCGGCAAGGTGCTGGTCACCGTCGACAACCTCAACGACTTCCTGGGCGTGCGCAAGTACACCTATGGCCGCGCCGAGCAACAGAACCAGGTGGGCCAAGTGGTTGGTCTGGCGTGGACCGAAGTGGGTGGCGATTTGCTGACCATTGAAGCTGCGTTGACGCCCGGCAAAGGTGTCATCACCCGCACCGGTTCGCTGGGCGATGTGATGAAGGAATCGGTGGAAGCTGCACGTACCGTGGTGCGCAGCCGTTCGCGCCGCCTGGGCATCAAGGATGAAGTGTTCGAGAAGAAGGACATCCACATCCACGTGCCCGATGGCGCAACACCCAAGGACGGCCCAAGTGCTGGTGCTGCGATGGCTACCGCATTTGTGTCTGCGCTGACCGGCATTCCGGTGCGGGGTGACGTGGCCATGACGGGTGAAATCACGTTGCGGGGTGAGATCACTGAAATTGGTGGCCTCAAAGAGAAGCTGCTGGCTGCATTGCGCGGCGGTATCAAGACGGTGCTGATTCCTGAAGCCAACGCGAAAGATTTGCAGGACATTCCCGAGAACGTGAAGAACGGTCTGGAGATTGTTCCTGTGCG
Source organism: Rhodoferax sp. (assembly GCA_043782015.1). Lineage (GTDB taxonomy): Bacteria > Pseudomonadota > Gammaproteobacteria > Burkholderiales > Burkholderiaceae_C > Allorhodoferax. The sequence continues at coordinate 9,512 of JAYWAV010000350.1, forward strand.
CTGGATCGACAAGGTGCTGGAGTTGGCACTGGAGTCGATGCCCGTACCTCTGCCAGAGGAAGAAGTAGCAGCTACTGCTGTGGTCGCTGCGGCTGTGCCCGCTGTGGTTTCGCTGGAGCCAGTGAAGCATTGAGAAAATTATGCGAACTTTTTTCGTGGCTTTCAAAATCACAAAAAAAGTACGCTATAATTCGAGGCTTGAAACGCGGGAATAGCTCAGTTGGTAGAGCGATACCTTGCCAAGGTATAGGTCGAGAGTTCGAACCTCTTTTCCCGCTCCAAATTTCGAAAAGGGAAGCAAGTTGCTTCCCTTTT
>JAYWAV010000351.1:0-3550 GCA_043782015.1 Rhodoferax sp.
CTGCTCGGCGGCTGAGGCGCCCATCTCGGCCGGGCCGCGCCGGTAGACCATGTGCACTTCTTCGGCGCCCAGCAGCTTGCTTTGCACGGCGGCGTCCACGGCGGTCATGCCGCCGCCGATCACCACCACCCGGCGGCCCACCGGCAACGCTGCCTTGTCGGGCGCCTGGCGCAGCTCGGCGATGAAATCCACCGCGTCGCGCACGCCGGTCAAGCCTTCGCCTGGCACGCCCAGCGCACCCACCTGGCCCAGGCCGATGGCCAGGTAGACGGCGTCGAAATCGGCCTGCAACCGGGCCAGTTGGGCGGCCGATGCCAGGCGCCAGCCGGTGGTCAAGGTGATGCCGCCGATGCTCAGCAACCAGTCCAGCTCGACCTGGGCAAAGTCGTCGGCCACCTTGTAGCTGGCCAGGCCGTATTCATTCAGCCCGCCGCCCTTGGCCAGGGCATCGTGGATCACCACCTGATGCCCCAGCCGCGACAGCACCACCGCGCAGGCCAGGCCGGCCGGCCCGGCGCCCACCACCGCGATGCGCTTGCCGGTGGCGGCGGCGCGCGGGAACAGGGCGGCCAGTGGCTTGTCCATCACCGCATCCACCGCATAACGCTGCAGCCGGCCGATCTCCACCGGCTTGCCTTGCTGGGCGGTGCGCACACAAACCTGCTCGCACAGCACCTCGGTGGGGCAGACGCGGGCGCAGGTGCCGCCCAGCGGGTTGGCTTCCAGGATGGCCCGGGCGGCACCGCGCAGGTTGTCGTCGGCGATGCGCTTGATGAAGGCCGGCACATCGATGCCGGTGGGGCAGGCGGTGGCGCAGGGGGCGTCGTAGCAATAGAGGCAGCGCTCGGCCTCGACCAGGGCTTGCGTGCGGCTGTAGCGGGGGGCGGCATCGGCAAAGTGGCTGGCATAGGCCTCGGCCGGCAGGCGGCCGGCGCGCAGGTCAGGGGTGGCGCCGGGCGGTGCGTCGGGCGGTGACGAGGTGAGGGGGGAGGCGGTCGACACGCGTGGGCACTCCTGCATTCGCGGGCGGCTGGGTGGCCCGGCATCACCTGGTTGCTGACCAAACGGTCAGGATTCGAAGGGGATGGTAGGCAAAGGCTGTGCCAGGTGGCGAGCCCGGACTTACCCCTGCGGGGCGGTGACGGGGCGTCGAAGCGACAGGTTTGCACCGTTAGCACTGCAGCCGGCGCCAGTGGGCGGGACTGGCGAAATCGCTAGGTGTCAGGATGGCCTCTCGCTTTCGACCATGCTGTGGCATATGAGAGCCTTGCGCTAGAGGCCAGGGCGAGTGATACTTCACACACTACGCCCTCGACGTACTACGTCGAGAGCGTATCGTTCCGACGTGCTTCGCTCGTCGGCCTGCGTTTGTAGCTAGGAGCATCCATGGACCCCAAGCCCAGCCGATCAACACCGGAGACAGAGTCTCAACCTCTCGAGGACTATGTTGAGGTCGAGTTCAGGGCAGATGCCCTGGTCAAATTCAACGAACTGTTCACGCCTAGGGAGCAGAGCGCAGTCCTCGAATTGCTCGTCCAACATGCGGATGAAGGTGTCGAGGTTGAGAAACTGGACGACATTCCGGTACGACTACTTACTTTGTTTAAGGTTCGTTTTCGATTCAAAGATCTCAGCGACATCGGGAAGTTGATAATTCTCTCGCTGGAAGGTAGCAACAACGATGCTCCACCTCCCAATCATAAGAAGTGGCAAGACCCTTTGATATCCGGAGGGGTATCTGGCCTTGTGCGCTGGCTTCTCGGTCAAATCATGAGTCATGTCCAACAAACTCCTCGCATAGCAACAGTAAATGGATGGCGAGTCCGAGGGCGTGGCTTTTTCATCAGTGACCGCCGCTTAGCGAAAACGTTAGGTGTGCGGCGATAGCCGATGCACGGCAAATTTTCGCGGCACTTTCAAGGTTCAACTGCCGCCAATTTAATTGTTTGGGGGATATCAAATGCAAGCGCAACGTCTGAGCAAGACTGATCTTACAGTAAAGCCGCAAGCTGATTCCACACGCGTTGTCGAAGGTGAAGTCCTAACGACATTTCGCGTACCAATTTCTCGAACTGTTGATGTGAAGGCCATTCGGAAGTCACTCTCTATGACTCAAGAAGAGTTTGCAGAGTCTTTTGGGCTTTCATTGGCGAGTCTTCGAAACTGGGAGCAAGGAACGCGCATCCCAGAGCGACCCATTGCTCTATATCTTCGCCTTATCGAGAAGCATCCTGACAAGGTTCGCCAAGAGGTGGATGCTATGCGGTCCGTAGCTACTGACGCCTAACTGATCGCTCAAGGGGAGCGTCGTCGGCGGACCACCAGGCCCGCGAGATCGTCATTTTTGTGATTGTCATCGCGGGCCTGGCGCCCTGCCGCTGTTTCCAGCTCAAACTACAAAGGCTTCCTCATCTATCAATTGGCGTGGAGTGACCGAAAAGAGCAGCATAGCATTCGTATCAACAGCCAATGGCGGATCTGCCCTGTTTGGACTGACGTTGGACCAGTCGAAGCTGAGAATGTGGATTTTCACTAAAGAATCAGTATGGCTCGTCCTGCAAACCGCTTGCGTCCCGTTCATCCGGGTGAAATCCTGCGCGAAGACTACTTGGTGCCACTCGGGCTGAGCGTGAACGCGTTGTTGATCGCCTTGGGTGTTCCGGCAACTCGTATTCATGAAATAGTAAAAGAACGCCGTGCCGTCACAGCAGACACGGCGGCAAGGCTGGCCAGGCATTTCGGTGGTGATGCAGCTTCGTGGTTGGTATTGCAAGCCAACTACGATTTAAAAACACTGCCGAAACTGGATGACATTGAGCGCCAGGTGCCTGTGCGTCAGCCTTTGGCGGCATAGCTCCGGTAAAACTTGACCATTCAACACGGAGACCCCAATGAGAAAGCTTAAAATCATCGAGCACATCTCGCTGGACGGTGTGATCCAGATCTCTGACGAAGATGGCAATTTCCCCTATGGCGACTGGACGGCACCCACGCACTACCGGGGGGTCGAAATTTTCCTTAGGCAGTCATCCAAGGTTTCATGCTCCGCTTTGTCCTGGGTTGCGCAAAATCGGGAGGTTTGAGCTGAAATTCCTCTCTTCCAGCTGGTGTCAGCTTTGTTACGCTGACCCATAAATCATTCTAGGCCGCTTACTAGATCCCCGGCCTGATCCTCCTCGCTTTGATTGCATTCACTCCCGTTCGCTTGCGGGTCCACAGCTTCAACGAGCCAATCAAGGGTTGCTTATGTATATTCAAATCAATCGTGATGACATTTGGAATGTTTACACAAAGCCCAAAGCACCGGAAGGCTTGTTTCGAGGCGGCGGAAACATAGCATCACCAAAGATGTATAAAATGGAAGACGGGAAGGAAACCGTACGCCCTGCTGACTTCAATATCCAGTACGACCAAGGCCAGGGCGAATACATGGTCTACCCTGATGTCACAAGAGGTCTCTCGTTCTCAAACTCCATTCAGCGACTGAAGGACATACCCATCCAAGGCAAAGTGTGGCAGCTTCCGAGAGACAAGAAATTGCCTGACGACC
>JAYWAV010000352.1:0-3547 GCA_043782015.1 Rhodoferax sp.
GACGATCTGGGTCTGACATTGCAAGCCATGCGCCAGCACCTGAGTGGCGCCACGCCCTCTTACGAAGCGGAGTTTCGTGCGCGGCACATGGATGGCCGCTGGATCTGGATCAGCAGCCGCGGCAAGGTCGTACAAATCCGGCAGGACGGCAGTGCCATGCGCATGGTCGGCACGCTCTCGGACATTTCCGCGCGCAAGCAAAGCGAGTTGCAACTGCTGGCCATCCAGGCCGAACTGCAAGCCACGCTGAATGCCCTGCCCGATCTTTTGTTCGAATTTGATGCTTCTGGGCGCTACGTTTCGGCGCACAGCCACGAGGAAATGGGCGATGACAGCAATACCGACTACCTGATCGGCAAGACCATCGCCGAAGTGCTGCCGCAAGACGCCACACAGGTCTGCATGGAGGCCATCCAGGAGGCAGTGCAAACCGGGCGCTCGCGCGGGCGCCAGTACAGCCTGCAGTTACCCAGCGGCAAGCACTGGTATGAGCTGTCCGTGGTGCGCAAACCCACGCCCCCCGGCGAGGATGCACGCGTGATCGCGATTGCGCGCGACGTGACCGAGGCCAAGGAAGCTGGCGAAGCAATTCGCCACCTGGCTTTCCATGACAGCCTGACCGGCCTGCCGAATCGGCGCATGCTGACCGACCGGCTGCAACGCGCGCTGGCCGCCGCCAAACGCCACGGCCAGTCCGGCGCGCTGATGTTTCTGGATCTGGACCGCTTCAAGGAACTCAACGACACCCAGGGCCACGACGTGGGCGATCTGCTGCTGATGGAAGTGGGCCGCCGGCTGGCACAAAGCGTGCGGGCCATTGATACGGTCGCGCGCCTCGGCGGAGACGAATTTGTGGTGCTGATTGAGGAGCTGGGAGTCGACTTCGAGGCCGCCCGCATGCACGCCCACATCGTCGGCCAGAAGATTTTGGCAAGTCTCAATGAACCTTACTTTCTCGGCGCCGCGGCCCACACCAGTACGCCCAGCATTGGGGCAGCACTGTTTGGTACCGACACGCCAAGCCACCAGAATGTGCTAAAGGAAGCCGACACCGCGATGTACAAGGCCAAGGCGGGTGGGCGTAATATGTTGATGTTTTACGAGCCAAATATGGCTGAAGCGCCCGAATAACTTGCGCAAGCAGCTCACCTTTTGATAGCACCCATGTTGAATTTCTTACCCAAGTTTCTTGTCGGATTGATCGCCACGCTGTTGATGGCGCTCAACGCGCTGGTCTGGGTACCCATCCTGCTGGTGTTTGCGTCGTTCAAGTTCCTGCTGCCGTTCAAGCCGGTGCGGCTGTTGATTGACCCCATTCTGCTGTTCATCGCCGAGTCCTGGATCTCCTGCAACAGCGGCTGGATGTGGCTGACGCAACGCACGCACTGGGATGTAGAAGGCATTGAAGGCCTGGAACCGAACAGCTGGTACATGGTCAGCTGCAACCACCAGAGCTGGGTGGACATTCTGGTGCTGCAGCATTTGCTGAACCGGCGCATTCCGCTGTTGAAGTTTTTCCTGAAAGCGCAACTTATCTGGGTGCCGGTAATGGGACTGGCCTGGTGGGCGCTGGACTTTCCGTTCATGCGCCGACACAGCGAAGAGTTTTTGAAAAAGCACCCCGAAATGCGCGGCAAAGACCAGGAAACCACGCGCCGCGCCTGCGAGAAATTTGCGCTGATTCCGACCAGCGTGATGAACTTTCTGGAGGGCACGCGCTTCACAGCGGCCAAGCACGCCAAACAGCAATCGCCCTACCAACACCTGCTCAAGCCCAAAGCCGGTGGCATGGCGCTGGCGCTGGATGCCATGGGCGCCAAGTTCCAGGCGATCCTGGATGTCACCATCGTCTACCCCCACGGCACGCCGACCTTCCCGCAATTCCTTGCTGGCAGGATGCGCCAAGTCACCGTGCGGGTACGCCGCCTGCCTATCCCGGCCCATCTGATCGGTGGCGACTACGCCAATGATCCGGCATTTCGCGAAGCGTTTTCGCAGTGGGTGCAGCAGCTCTGGCGTGACAAGGATGCACAGATCAGCGACTTGCTGGCACAGACGGAAAAAACACCGAAACGCCCGTAGACGTTGCGGTGTAAGCTATTGAATCAATAGCAACTCACTTAACTCTGCTTGGTTGGCTCTGTTGGATTAACGCTGTTTTATTTTTCCGCTGTCGTCAGACAATACGATTTCCACGCGGCGGTTCAGTTGGCGGCTGGTCGCGCTGTCATTGCTGGCCACCGGGAACGATTCACCGTACCCGCGCACCTGGATCCGGTCGCTGGCGACGCCCAACTGCAACAGTGCGTCACGCACTGACATGCCACGGCGCTCCGAGAGTTCCTGGTTGAATGCGTTGCTCCCGGTGCTATCGGTAAAGCCTTCTACCATCACGGTCCGTGCCGGGTTTTGCTTCAGTACCTCAGCCAGCTTTTGCGCACTGCGCATGCCAGTAGGGTTCAGATCCGCTTTGGCAGTTGCAAACAGCACATCGCCCAGCGTGATCACGATACCGCGGTCGGTTTTCTTGGCAGCGAGATCGGCCAACTGGGCTTCCAGCATCGCAGCGCGTGCTTGGGCGCCAGCGGTTTGGGCGCGTGCTTCTTCGGTCTTGCGTTGGGCCATGGCTGCTTCATTTTGCGCTGCCAATGTTGCAGCTTGTGACTGCTGTGCCGACATTTGTGCCTGCTGTGCAGCGACGTTGGCTTTGTCAGCCTCCGCAGTGCGCTGGTCCAGACGAATCTGCTCACGTTCCTTGGCAGCGCGGGCCACGTCGGCTTCGGCCATCTTCTTCTTGACCACTTCTTGCGTCAGCGCAATTTTTTGCTGCGCTACATAGGCCAGTTGGTTGACCTTGTCAGCGTTCTTGCCTTCATTGGAGGCCATATCAGCCTGCTGCATGGCATCGGTAGCCTGGAGCATTTCCTGGGGCGCCAATGCCGGAACGTTGGGGTTGTTCTGCGCCTGGCGGTAATCACTGCGCGCGTTTTCCAGTTGACTTGTCGTAGTGGGAGCCGATGCGCAGGCACCCAGCAGAATGGTCATGGCCAATGCGACGGGGGTGAGGTATTTTTTCATGTTGAAATCCTTCTGGTGTTTTGAATGGGGGTTTAAACGGTTACTGCGGCTTGGGCGCATTGGCGCGGTTGAGCTCTTCGCGCAGCACGCGAATGTCGTCTTGCAGTGCGTCAGCAGCGGTCTGCGCCTTGGCTGAATTGGCCTTGCTTTGTGCCAGCTTGGCATCGGCCTGGGCCTGCGTGGCCAGGTCCATTGCAGTTTTGTAATCCTTGGCGGCCATGGCGGCGTTGGCGCGGGTCATCTTCTCGCGGGCTGCGGCCATCTCAACCGGGGCAAACTGCGTGCCGTCGGCGTTGGCTGCGTTGTCCACTGCAGCGCGGGACACCGCAACGCTAGCCGTCGCCGGTGTTGCCAGCTTGCTGGCACAACCCACGCTGGCAAGAATTGCCAGGCTGCAGGCGGCTATCAGGAATGTCTTTGAATTTTTCGTCATCTTTTCTCTCCGGTAAATAAAGGACCAGTGGCCCCT
>JAYWAV010000353.1:0-9802 GCA_043782015.1 Rhodoferax sp.
TGCCGAATCACATCCGCGCCCGGCGGCGGCTTGAATTGGAATGCAGCACCATCTACACCTGCGTTGACAGCGAAAGCACCGAAGCTCAGGCGCGACTGCTGACCAAAGCTGTCGAGAATTTCCAGTGCGGCCAATGAGGTGCCTTTGAAGCCGACGCGCACGCTTTGCAGTGAACCTTCTTTCGCCTTCGGGCTGGCCAACACCCACTCCAGCCCATCCTTGTCTGGCGCGGCCTGCAGCGTGAAATCGGCCTGCAAGGCGCGCAGATCGGGCGCAGAGGCAATCACCGCCGCGGGCGTGGAACCGAGCACGGCGGCTTGTGATCGTGCAGTAACCTGATTCAGATCCACGTCATAAAGCCACAGCGTTTGCCCGTCGGCCACGATGGTTTGCTCGAACGGCTTTTTGTAGGCGAACTTGAACCGCCCGGGGCGGGAGAACTCAAAGGTCCCGCTGGAGGTTTTGCTGCGCGGAGCTTGGCCATCTTTGGATGGAGAGGTCACCACCTGGGTGAAATCCGCCTTGCCGGACTTGGCCGTCTTGACGAAATTCTCCAAGCTTTCCAGGCCGCCAGCGCTCACAGGCATTACACAGGCAGCTATCAAAAGAAGAGCAGTCAATTTCAAAGTTTTCATCATTCGGCCCGTTGGGGTACCAATATTTCCCGCTGGCCACTGCCGCTCATGCTGCTCACCAGTCCGGCTTTTTCCATATCTTCCACCAGCCGCGCCGCGCGGTTGTAGCCAATCTTCAGATGGCGCTGCACCAGCGAGATACTGGCCTTGCGGTTCTTCAACACCACTTCCACCGCCTGGTCGTACATCGGATCCTTCTCGCCGCCGCTGTCTGCACCAGCTTCGCCGTCTTCACCATCGACCGTGCCGCCTTCCAGTACGCCTTCGATGTAGTCCGGCGCACCTTGGCTCTTCAGATAACTTACAACGCGGTGGACCTCCTCGTCGCTGACAAAGGCCCCGTGCACGCGGATCGGCAAGCCCGTGCCGCTGGGCATATAGAGCATGTCGCCCATGCCCAAGAGCGCTTCTGCGCCCATCTGGTCCAGGATGGTGCGGCTGTCGATCTTGCTGCTGACCTGGAAAGCGATGCGGGTCGGGATATTGGCCTTGATCAGGCCGGTGATCACATCCACGCTGGGGCGCTGCGTCGCCAAAATCAAATGGATACCAGCGGCGCGCGCTTTCTGCGCCAGCCGTGCAATCAGCTCTTCAATCTTCTTGCCGACCACCATCATCAGGTCGGCCAACTCATCAATGACCACCACGATATGCGGCAGGCGGTTCAGTGGCTCGGGCGATTCAGGTGTCAAGCTGAACGGGTTGTAGATGAACTCGCCGCGCGCCTTGGCGTCATCGATCTTGACGTTGTAGCCGGCCAGATTGCGCACGCCCATCTTGCTCATCAGCTTATAGCGCTTCTCCATCTCTGCGACGCACCAGTTCAGGCCGTGCGCGGCCTGTCGCATATCCGTCACCACAGGCGCCAGCAAGTGCGGAATGCCTTCGTAGACCGACATTTCCAGCATCTTGGGGTCGATCATCAACAGGCGCACATCGCGCGCTTCAGCCTTGTACAGCAGCGATAGAATCATCGCGTTGATACCCACCGATTTACCTGAACCCGTGGTACCGGCCACCAGCACGTGTGGCATCTTGGCCAGATCGGCAACGATGGGGTTGCCGACGATGTCTTTGCCCAGGCCCATGGTCAGCATGGACTTGGCTTCGTTGTAAACCTGCGATCCCAGAATCTCGGACAGCTTGATGCTTTGGCGCTTCGCGTTGGGCAACTCCAGCGCCATGAAATTTTTGCCAGGAATGGTCTCGACGACGCGGATGGAAACGAGGCTCAAACTGCGCGCCAGATCCTTGGCCAAGCCAACGATTTGCGAGCCCTTGACGCCAGTTGCGGGTTCGATCTCGTAGCGCGTGATCACCGGGCCGGGCTGGGCCAGCACCACGCGCACGTCGACACCAAAGTCTTTCAACTTCTTCTCGATCATGCGGCTGGTCATTTCCAGCGTTTCGGGCGCAACCGTTTCCTGGCGCAGTTGCGCACCGTCCAGCAAATCTACCTGGGGCAACTTGCTGTCGGGCATTTCACTGAACAGTGGCTTCTGGCGCTCTTTGGCCACGCGTGCACTTTGCGGCAAGTCCACGATCACCGGCTCGATGACCACGGGCTGAGGGTGGTGCATTTCCACCTCTTCGCGCTCTTCGATGTAGACCTCTTCGCGTTCACGCAGCGCTTGCTGGCCGATCTCCAGATCGTGTTCCAATTCGCGCTTTTCGCGTTGCGACTCGAATATGGAATCGATCCAGCCGCCCACGCGTTCGGACACCCGCATCCACGAGAAATTGAACACCAGTGACGCGCCCACCACGCCGCAAACGATGGACACCAGTCCTGCCCCGGCGAAGCCCAGCCACTGCACACTCCATTGCCCCAACACGTAGCCCAAAGCGCCACCACTGTGTCCAGGCAAATGGGACTCCAGGCTATAGAGACGCGCCCACTCCATCGATGTGCTGCCGTAGACCAAAAGCACCAGGCCGCCCCAGAAAGAGATGCGCTTGAGCCAACCTGCCGGCGCTGCAGCCCGGGTCTCCAGCAATTCGTACCCGCGCAAGCGCCGCGCCAGCACCGACAGCCATTGGCGCATCGCCGCAGCGACACACCACCAGACCGAGAAACCCATCACAAAGTAGCTGACATCCGCCAGCCAGGCGCCCATGCGGCCCGCGCGGTTCAGGACGCGCCCGCCAGCACCGGACGTAGACCAGGCAGCGTCCAAGGGCGAATAACTGAGCAAAGCAAGCAGCCACAGCGCCAGCAGCACGAAACCAAGCGTCAGCGCGATTTCACTGGCAAAACGGCCCAAGCCGGTAGGTGCAGCAGACGGCTGCGAAGAAGAAGATTGAAGGGTATGGAGCGAGTAAGTCATGGCAAAAGCGTCGCCCTGAGCTTACCGCAACCCTGCGCGGCTCAACTCTGGGGCGCGCGCCGCTCCCAGACGCGTACAACACCGGTCTCCAGCGTTTCGATAAAGCCGGTTTCCTCAAAGTCTTTCATCACCCGGCTGACCATTTCGCGCGAGGCACCGACCATCTTGGCCAGGTCCTGGCGTGAGACCTTGTTTTTGATGACCATGCCGCCGGCGCCATCGGGCAATGCGGCTTCCAACAGCACATTGGCAACCCGGCCATACACGCCTTGCAACGCCAGGGATTCAATCTTGTGGTCGGCAGCACGCAAGCGCTGCACCAAGCCACGCATCACCGCATACGCCATGGACATGTTGTCCATCAGGCAGCTCATGAAATCACCGCGCCCCAGAATCAGCACGTCACTGAGCACTTCCGCCTGTACTGTGGCGGAATGTGGCTCACTGTCGATCAGGCTCATTTCGCCGATGTAATCGCCCGCCTGCAGGCTCGCCAGAATGACCTCGCGGCCTTTGCTGTCGATCATCAGAACGCGCGCCTTACCTGACAGCATGATGAAAAGGGCATTGGAGATCTTGCCTTTTTCGACAATGACCTCACCTCGCTTAAAACGGCGCTTGGTCACCACATTGGCGAGCGCCTCTGCCTGCGCCGGCGTCAGCATGGAAAACAGGGAGACCCTGCGGATTAAATCAAGGTTGCTCAACATTGACATTGCGTGGCTTCCTGATTTTCAGATAGAGGTTTCTTACAATCGCTCCAAACTGTACACGGCATTCGCCCTTTTTTTCCCCCGAAAGAACCCCATGTCCCCAACCAAACACGCCAAAGTCCTGATTCTGGGCTCCGGCCCCGCGGGCTATACCGCTGCCGTCTATGCAGCCCGTGCAAACCTGAACCCGGTGCTCATCACCGGCATAGCCCAGGGTGGCCAGCTCATGACAACCACCGAAGTGGACAACTGGCCGGCCGACGTGAACGGCGTGCAAGGCCCCGAGCTGATGCAGCGCTTTCAGGAGCACGCCGAGCGCTTCAAGACCGAAATCATTTTCGACCACATCAATACGGTCGATCTAAGCAAGCGTCCGTTTACGCTCAAGGGCGATACCGACGAATACACCTGCGATTCATTGATCATCTCCACTGGCGCGTCAGCCAAATATCTGGGCTTGCCGTCCGAGACCGCGTTCATGGGCCGCGGCGTGTCAGGCTGCGCCACCTGCGACGGATTTTTCTACCGCAATGAAATCTGCTGTGTGGTCGGCGGAGGCAATACCGCTGTCGAAGAGGCACTGTACCTCTCCAATATCGCCAGCAAGGTCTACCTGGTACACCGCCGCGACAAGTTCAAGGCTGAGCCCATCCTGGTGGACAAACTGATGGAACGGGTTGCTGCAGGCAAGATCGAACTTAAAACCTTCAACACGCTGGACGAAGTGCTGGGCGATGCATCAGGCGTGACTGGCATTCGCGTCAGGAGCACCAAAGATGGGTCCACTGAAGACATCACCCTCAAGGGCTGCTTCATCGCCATTGGCCACGCCCCAAATACGGAAATTTTCCAGGGTCAACTGGAAATGGCCGGTGGTTACATCGTGACCCAGGGCGGCCTGAAAGGCTTTGCCACCCAAACCAGCACTCCCGGCGTTTTCGCTGCTGGCGACGTGCAGGACCATGTTTACCGCCAGGCCATCACAAGCGCGGGAACCGGCTGTATGGCGGCGCTAGATGCTCAGCGTTTCCTTGACCAAGACAGTTAGGCTATAATCCAAGGCTTTGCTGAAAACAGTAATCGGGTTACCGCCACCCTTCTGGCGAGGTGAAGCTAGTGCGAGACATTTCTGTGAAGAGAAGTCGCCAGTACTGGCCGTTTATATCGGAGTGTCCACATGGCACGCGTATGTGAAGTAACGGGCAAAGGCCCCATGGTCGGAAACAATGTTTCCCACGCCAACAACAAACCCAAGCGCCGGTTCTTGCCGAACCTGCAATACCGCCGTTTCTGGGTCGAGACCGAAAACCGCTGGATCCGTTTGCGGATTTCCAACGCTGGTTTGCGTTTGATCGACAAAAAGGGTATTGATGTTGTGCTCGCAGACCTGCGCGCACGTGGTCAGGCATAAGGAGAAAAAACATGGCAACCAAAGGCGGACGCGAAAAAATCAAGCTGGAATCTACAGCTGGCACCGGTCACTTCTACACGACCGACAAGAACAAGAAAACCATGCCCGAGAAGATGCTGATCAAGAAATTTGATCCGGTCGCTCGCAAGCATGTGGACTACAAGGAAATGAAGCTCAAGTAATATCCTGGCAGATCTTTAGCTATGCCCCCTCACTTTGAGAGCTCTTTCGAAAGGCCCGCTTGTTTAGGCGGGCTTTTTTACGTCTGTACTTCTCACTTCTCCATAGGCAGGACTCATTTTTATCGCCCGCCGACGGCACGGGGCATACGTTTTGCTCCGTGTCCCCCGCCCGCTTTGCGGCCTCCTCCTTGACCTGCGCAAAACGTATGCCCCGCACCATCCGCTTGAGGAAATGCAGCACAGAAGTGCATTCCAGGTCACTGGCCCGCCAGCACCGCGTGGGATAAGGTGGGTTGGGTGCTCTCTTTCGGGAGGTCAAGGAGGAGCGCCCTCACGGCGCGGGGGACACGTACGAAAAAGAGTACCCGACACGCATGATCCGGAAGGGAAGTTCTTCCAAGGCCAACGAACTAAAACAGTAGAAACAAAAAAGCCCGCTAAAAAGCGGACTTTTTTAAAAGCGCGAGGAGCAGTTTAAGCGTGCGCCGCCCGCAACTTCATGGAGAATTCTTGCAGTGCGGCAATACCGCTCTCTTCAGCACGGCGGCACCAGGCTTGCAGATCCAGAATCAATTGGTCACGCGACACCGTGGTGTTGAGCCACATCTGGCGCAGTTCTTCGCGCATAACCACCATCTTGTCCAGCATCGGGGACTCAGCGCGGGCCTTGGCCAATTCCGGCACGGCGGAAGCTGGCACCTTCTCCACATCACGGTGCATCCAGCGCTTGGCGGCCTTGATCACGGAAGCATCGGCGCTACGGGCTTGCATCGCAGCCAGTTCAGCACGGGCTGCGGCGCGCATACCTTTGGCGTAGCTGGCCATGATTTCGTAGCGATTGGTAATCAGCGCTTCCAGTGTCTTTTCGTCAGCCACGGGGCGGATCGAACCGTAAGCAGCCTTGGGCGGGGTCTTCTTGACCTTGGCCAAACCGACGGCTTGCATCATGGTGATGTACATCCAGCCGATATCAAATTCGTAGGGCTTGACAGACAGCTTGGCCGAAGTGGGGTAAGTGTGGTGGTTGTTGTGCAACTCTTCACCGGCAATGATGATGCCCCAGGGAGAGATGTTGCGGCTTTGGTCAGGCGCCTCAAAGTTGCGATAACCCCAGAAGTGGGCCGCGCCATTGATGATTCCCGCAGCGGTAATGGGCGTCCAGGCCATTTGAACTGCCCAAACCGCCAGACCTGCCATACCGAACAAGGTCAGATCGATGATCATCATCAGACCCACGCCTTGCCAGGAAAAGCGGGTGTACAGATTGCGCTCGATCCAATCGTCTGGTGTGCCATGGCCGTAGCGGGCCATGGTTTCCTTGTTCTTGGATTCCTTGCGGTACAGCTCGGCGCCTTGCAGCAGCACGGTTTTGATGCCGTAGACGTGCGGGCTGTGTGGGTCTTCTTCCATTTCGCACTTGGCGTGGTGCTTGCGGTGGATTGAAGCCCATTCCTTGGTCACCTGGCCCGTGGTCAACCACAACCATAGGCGGAAGAAATGCGATGCAATGGGGTGCAGGTCCAGCGCTCGGTGCGCTTGGTGGCGGTGCAGGAACACGGTCACGCTGATCATGGTGACGTGGGTCATCGCCAGGGTAAACAGGACAATTTGCCACCAGGCAAGGTCCCAAGTACCGTGGGCGAGCCACTCAATCGCTGCGTTCAATACAGCCCAGTCAGGTAACAACATGGATTTTTCCTGTCTCTTGAAATATTCGGGGAATTGCCGGACATAAGGATCCGGCAGCCAACACACGATTTTAAACGGTACGTTACAGTTTGACCAGATTAAATCCGGATGAAGTTAAAGATCATTAACTAACGTCAAATAAGTCACTTCTTTTGCCAAATTGCAGCAAAAAATCCATCCGTACTATGCAAATGGGGCCACAAACGCAAATATAAAGCCCCATTTTCGCCTCCGCTGCATAAAGATTGGGCATTCTCAACCTTGAGTTCAGTCAGGATGTCACCCGCATTCAAGGGCTCAAAATCGGGATTGGCCGCGCCGAAGGCCTGGGCGATGGCTTCATTTTCCTGCGGAAGCACGCTGCAAGTCGCATAAACCAAACGGCCGCCGGACTTGGTCATCCGGGAGGCGCTTTGCAAAATAGCGGCCTGTTTGACGGTCATTTCCTCGACCGCCTTCATGTCCTGGCGCCACTTCAGATCCGGGTTGCGGCGCAATGTGCCCATGCCGGTGCACGGCGCATCCACCAGGACCCGGTCCATCTTGCCGCTTAGGCGCTTGACCCGGTCATCCCGCTCATGGGCAATCGCCGCCGGGTGCACATTGGATAGGCCACTGCGCGCCATGCGAGGTTTGAAGGAATCAAGCCGGCCGGCCGACGTGTCAAAGGCATAGAGGCGACCCGTGCTGCGCATTGCGGCGCCAATCGCCAGCGTCTTGCCACCGGCACCAGCACAAAAGTCCACCACCATCTCGCCGCGCTTGGCGTCCAGCAGCATGGCCAGCAGTTGCGAACCTTCGTCCTGCACCTCAAAGTCGCCGCGCATAAAGGCTTCATGCTTGTTCAGCGCGGGCTTGCCCGCAATGCGCAGGCCCCAGGGGGAATAAGGCGTCGGCACGGCCTTGATGCCGGATTGGGCAAGCTCTTTTTGCACATCCGCGCGCTTGGCCTTGAAGGTATTGACCCGCAAATCCAGCCCCGCACCACGGTTAAAGCTCTCGACCAGCGGCCAGAATCCGTCACCCACTTGCTCTTTGAGTGGCTGCACCAGCCATTCAGGTAGGTTGTGGCGATGGCGCTCCATCAAATCTTCGGGTTTGACCTTTTCGCATTGGTCCAGCCAGTTAATTTCTTGTTCAGTCAGCGCGCTGCGCAGGAAATCGCCAGGACCGTAAAAGCCCAGGATCGCCATACGCCGCTCTTTCGGGCCGCTGCCGCTGGGGGCCAGATGGTCGAACAACTGCTTTTTGCGCAGCACGGTGTAGACCGTCTCCGCCATGGTGGCGCGCTCGCGCGGCCCCAGCCCGCGGTGGTCGCGAAAAAAACGGGACACGATGGCGTCTGCGGGATGGTCAAATTTAAGAGTAAGACGGACCAGTTCGGAACAGGCGTCAAGCAAGGCTTTTGGGTGCATAGGTTAGGATTGTCCCACGTGTCGCCGGGGCCGCCCCAAGACACGCACGGCAGCGCACAGCGCGAAGGGCTACAAATTGTTTGGCGAAAACCTTCCCCCATTGATTGAGACACCACCCGGGCGCTACCGCCATTACAAGGGCATGGAATACGAAGTCATCGGCACCGTGCGCCATAGCGAAACGCTGGAGCCGATGACGCTGTACCGCGCTTTGTATGGCGAGCACGGCCTGTGGGTGCGGCCTGCGGCGATGTTCCTGGAAATGGTCGTCATCGCGGGGAAGTCCCAGCCCCGCTTTACCAAAGTTTGAGGAAAATAGGCTGCAGCCCTCGTCCTGCTTGCGCAGAAAGCTCCTATTTTTGTAGCAACTTCCGGATCACTTGGGGGTACAGCAGATGCTCTTGTATCAGTACACGTGCCGCCAACAACGTCGCCGTATCTCCCGCCAGTACGGGCACCACTGCCTGCGCCAGGACGGCACCATGGTCTAACTCCTCGGTAACCCGGTGCACTGTGGCACCCGCCACCTGACAACCCGCATCCAGTGCCCGCTGGTGCGTGTTCAGTCCGGGAAACGCGGGCAACAAAGAGGGATGAATATTGACCAGCCGCCCCGCATAGTGCCTTACAAAGCCCGGCGTCAGAATACGCATAAAACCGGCCAGTACCACCAATGTGGGTTGCTCCGGCGTGTCATGGCGGTCTATCAATTTTTTTAGCGCCGCGTCAAATGCCTCACGCGAGGCAAAGGCCTGGTGGTCCAGCGTCTCGGTAGCAATGCCCTGCGCCCGGGCAAATTGCAGGCCTGGCGCATCTGCGCGGTTGCTGATAACGGCAGCTACACGGGCACCGCAAGTGACGCTCCAGTGGTCGCGCTGGGCAGCATTCACGATGGCCGCCATGTTGGAACCGCTGCCTGAGATCAAAATGACGATGTTTTTCATACCGGTGCGAATTATGACAATGCCCCCTTCCAGCGATCCAACCACTTCCCCGATCAATGCCCCGGCCCCGCTGCAGCTGGATGGCATCCAAGCCCGCGTGCTGGGCACGCTGATGGAGAAAGCCCGCACCGTGCCCGACAGCTACCCTTTGTCGCTCAACGCCCTGGTGCTGGGCTGCAACCAGAAAACCAGCCGCGAGCCCTTCATGGAGTTACTCGAATCCGACGTGGTCGGCGCGCTGGAGACGTTGAAAGAAGCCGATCTGGCGCGTGAAACCAGCGGCGGGCGGACCAGCCGCTTTGAACACAACTTCCAGCGCGGCATGGGCGTGCCCGAGCAATCGGCCGTGCTGCTGGGCCTCTTGATGCTGCGCGGGCCGCAAACTGCGGCAGAACTGCGCCTGAACAGCGAGCGCTGGTACAAATTTGCAGATGTCTCGTCCGTCGAAGGCTTCCTGGAAGAATTACAGGAGCGTTCGGCCGCCAA
>JAYWAV010000354.1:0-3531 GCA_043782015.1 Rhodoferax sp.
GACCTGACCCATGCCATTGGCCCGCTGGCGCATGTACTGGTCAAGAAGGCGATGACACGTGCCGGCAATGCGCAGGATTTGCGCAACCTGCTGGCCATCTCGATCCAGGACCCGCGGGCGCAAGATGATTTTCTGCACCCCAAGAGCGCCAGCAGCCGGCTCGCCCATTCCGCCTCCCTCGGTTCGTCCGGACGGACCAGCGGTTCTTCCCCGCTCTCACGCTCGATGAGCCAGCCATTGAGTCGGCCGTTGAGCCAGCCGCTTAGTCAGCCCATGTCCATGCCTTTTGCAGCGTCCGGCTCGGGCTCGCTGCGCGGCAATACCGACTTGCCGACCACGATTCCGCCGTCAACCTCGGTCAAGCTGCACACCTTTACCGCCGAGCAGCAGATGCTGCTGGAGCGCGCATTAAGCCAGCATATTGGCCCGCTGGCCAAAACCATTGTGCGTAAAGAAGCGGGCCGCCAGCCCACCTGGACTGCGTTACTGCAGGCACTGGCCCAGCACATCGACACCTCCGCCGATCGCGCCACGTTTATGAGCGCAACGGGCAAGATCAAGCACTAGAAGTACGGCCATTCGGGCTGAGCCTGTCGAAGCCTTCTAGGGGCCTATGGGGCTGCGTTTCGACGAGCTCAACGTGAACGGAATAGGTTTTTAGTGCCTTAGGCGGCCCAGGTCACCCAGCCAAATTGGGCGGTGACCAACACCACCAGCCCGAACGCAATCCGGTAGTACGCGAAGCCGACAAAGCTGTGCGTGGAGATGAATTTCAGCAGCCAGCGCACGCAAGCCCAAGCGCTCAGAAAAGAGAACACCAGCCCCACGCCAAACAGCGGCACGTCCGCCATGCTCAAGAGCGCACGTTCCTTGTACAGGCTATAGACGCCCGCACCAATCAACGTAGGGATCGCCAGATAGAACGAGAAATCGGTAGCCGCCTTACGCGACAGGCCCAGCAGCATGCCGCCAATGATGGTGGCGCCGCTGCGGCTGGTGCCGGGGATCATCGCCAGGCATTGCACCAGACCGACTTTCAGCGCATCCATCGGGGTCATTTCGTCCACATCGTTCACGCGCACTGCGTTGCCACCGCCCGCCAGCCATTTTTCATGGCGCTTTTCCGCCCACAGGATGATGAAGCCGCCAATGATGAACGTGCTGGCAACGACATAGGGCGTGAACAAATGCGCCTTGATCGCCTTGCCAAACAGCAGGCCCAACACCACGGCAGGAATGAACGCAATCAGCACGTTCAATGAAAACCGCTGCGCCTGGCGTTCGGTCGGCAGTGCGATCAGTGTGTCGCGGATTTTTTGCCAATAGACCAGGATCACCGCGAAGATCGCGCCGGTCTGGATCGCGATGTCGAAGACCTTGGCTTTCTCGTCATCAAAGCCCAGCAGTGCCCCGGCCAATATCAAATGCCCGGTACTGGAGATCGGCAAAAACTCCGTCAGCCCCTCGACGATGCCCATGATCGCCGCCTTGATCAACAACGCAATATCCACATTCGCTCCTTGAAACTGCACGAATTATCTGCGCCCCGAACTGCCTTTTTTCTGCAATTGACGAATTCAGCGTGCATTTCACGTGCGTGGGCTGGCGTTACGTCCCAAACGCCTGGTCGATTGACTAACCCCTCGGCACAGTACGCCCATCGCAACCCTTTCTGCCACCAACGCCAGGAGTGACCTCATGCCACTGACCCCCATCATCGCCATCCACATGACCGCGGCGCTTGGCGCACTGGTCACCGGCCCCGTCGCCCTTTGGGCACGCCATAGCGCCACGCAGCGCCCCAAGCTGCACCGCGCCTTCGGCTACGCGTGGGTCACGCTGATGATCATCACCGCGGTCTCCGCCCTGTTTATCCGCGACTTCCGTCTGCCCAATATCGCTGGCTACACCCCGATCCACATACTGGTTCCGGTCACGCTGTTCGGAATCTTTGGCGCATTTTTCTACTTGGCAAAGAGGAACTTCGTTGCGCACCGCAAGACCATGCAGCGCCTGTACGTCGGTGCCTGCCTGGGCGCTGGCGCCTTCACACTGCTGCCCCAACGCTATTTGGGCCAGTTGGTGTGGCATCAATGGCTGGGCTGGATTTGAAGTTGGCATACTTGCCGCAAAGAACCCAGACCATGCGTCAACACGATCCCGTCCCTCTTGTCTCCCACATCTTTCCCGCGGTCGCGCTCAACACGCTGATTGCGATGGGCATCACCTGGGTCGGCTCCAGCAGCTTCTGGGGCAATCTGATCTTCTCGCAGTGCATTGGGCTGACCATCGGCCTGTTGATCCACACCGGCATCCATACGCTGATCAAGGACTGGGAAACGCAGTGGCGCCGCCTGAGCGCCATCCTGCCGCTCGGTGTGGTCGCCGGGTTTCTGCTGGGCACACGGCTGGGCGATCTGCTGACGGGCAGCAACACCAACGCCTACTGGACCGAGCGCCCCGAACGCGCTTTGGGCTTTCTGGCAATGAGTCTGGCGGCGGGTGCTGCGTTGACGTATTACTTCGTCAGCCGCGCACAGCTCGCCAAAGAAAAACAATTGGCAGAAATCGCTCAGCGCCAGGCCACCGAGTCGCGCCTGAAGCTGCTGGAAACACAGCTGGAGCCGCACATGCTGTTCAACACGCTGGCCAACCTGCGCGTGCTGGTGGTGCGCGACCCGCAAGGCGCTGTGCAGATGCTGGACCACCTGATTGCCTACCTGCGCGCCACGCTCAGCGCCTCGCGCGCCAGCAGCCACACGCTGGGCGAAGAGTTTGACCGACTGCGCGACTACCTGGAACTCATGGCCGTGCGCATGGGCCCGCGTCTGCAATTCACGCTGGACTTGCCCGACGACCTGCGCAGGCAAGCCGTGCCGCCGCTGCTATTGCAGCCGCTGGTCGAAAACAGCATTCAGCATGGCCTGGAGCCACAAGTCGGCGGCGGCAGCATCACCGTGTCCGCCAGCCGCAACGGCAACACACTCGCACTGATCGTGCAGGACACCGGGGCTGGCTTGGGCCAGCCCAGCGCGCCGCGTGAACACGCTGGTGGCTTTGGTCTGACACAGGTGCGTGAACGTTTGGCGACGCTCTATGGCAGCGAAGCCACTATCAATTTAATAGCTGCTCACGCAGGCGGAACGCGCGCTACCATCACTTTTCCTGTCAATTTACCAGCATGAAGCAGCCCACCGCCCTGATCGCCGAAGACGAACATTTGCTGGCATTGGCGCTACAAGACGAGCTGGCGCTGGCCTGGCCCGGTTTGCAATTGGTCGCCACTGTCGGTGACGGCGCATCTGCTGTGCAGCAGGCTTTGAAGCTGCAGCCCGACGTGCTGTTCTTTGACATCCGCATGCCCGGCATGAGCGGGCTGGAAGCCGCGGCGGAGTTGGCCGATCTGTGGGAAGACGAGGCTTCCAATGGCAAGCCGTTTCCATTGCTGGTGTTTGTCACCGCGTATGACCAATACGCTGTTGAGGCGTTCGAAACGCAGGCCGTGGACTACCTGCTCAAGCCCGTGCAAGC
>JAYWAV010000355.1:0-3530 GCA_043782015.1 Rhodoferax sp.
CGGTCGGCTTTTCAAGCCATAAACCGTCGCCATCCGCCTTCGCCCATTCCTGGTCAATCAGGTGCTTCCGCACCTTGCTAACCTGGCCAAAGCTCACGCCCGCCGCGGTAGCCAATTCCTCCACCTTCCACGCCCTGAGCGGTGGGGTCAGCAACACCCGCAGCATCCGTTCCGCCTTGGGGGTAAAGAGCGATCGCACTTCGCGCTTTTCGCGATACGGATTTTCAGCACTGCGCGTTTCGATGTAGACGCCGTCAAATGACAGCCGCGCATTGCCGGAAAAATCCACATAGCCCATCCCGGCTTCAATGCAAATCTTCGCCGATTCGGCCGAGATGAACCGGGCCACGAAGACGCCATAGCCCGGCTGATCTGGCGCCAATTGCCTCAAAGCGCGCTCCAATTGGAGCACCGCCATCCTCGCCTCGCGGGGCTGCCCAAGCCGCTTTTCCTCAACGATCAGAACCCACGGACGCTGCCCCACAGACAGATGAAACACGGCATCTGCCTTGTCCCGCGCGGTAGGCGAAACAGGCGCCTTTCGATCGATCGCCCGCACTTCCACGAACGGAATTCGTCCCAGCAGGGAACGCAAAGCAGGTTCGAGTTGTGCGTCTTCGCGCTCAATTTTCATATTTTTAATAATTTTCACCATATGGTGAAAATACAGTTATTTATGAAAATATTCAAGATATTTCATGAATTATTTGATTTTCACATAATGGTGAAAACTATGTTATTAGTGAAATTTGACCTATCCCTCAATAGCCGTACCAATCATTTGGCCGTTGCCGGCCAAATATTAAGTCATTGAAAATAAAACCCTTTACAGTAAATATCGCGGGCTCGCGTCATATGCATTTGACCAAAATTGGTGCCTTGGCGGAAGATTCTGTCACAGCCCGTGACAGATTCCCCGTGCCATCGGCATAGGCTGTGTAAAAGGCCCGCATGCGCCACACGTTCAGCGGCGAAAACCCGCCCAGCCCAGGAAATTCCCGCTGCAAATCCTTCGCGAGCCGCTCGACAACCTGTTTGCCGTATCCCTTAGTGCGCTGCGCCTCGCTGATCAGCCGGCCAATGTCCCAATAAAGCACCAGCAACTTGCGGTTTGCCGCCAACCCCGCCTTGATCCGAGCCGCTTGTACACGCGATTTGATATCCGCGAGCAACGGGGCGTAATCGACCGGCGACGCAGGGAGCGCTTTGGGTAGTTTTGCGAGTCGAGTGGTCATACGGGCGGTGCTGCCTTCCAACCAAGATGGTTCAACTCGTGCTTGGGCGGTTGGACGAGCTGGTCTTCGGAGTAGCTGTGAGGCATGGCTAAATTTGGCGCCAGTCCTCAGGGACAAGCGCCATGCCATTTCGCCATTTTTCTACTATGGCAGTTTGGTACCACGGTTCATTGAGGTCAGCATGTTCCGTAATAATCACCTGAAAATTTGGGGCGAGTTTTGCAGTGGCTTCAAACACGAGATCAAACATCCGGCGTAAGGCGACGCGATCTTCGTTTTGAATCAAATCAATGGAACCGTCCACATCCTTCTCAGGTGGGAAATAGACCTGCGAGGGCTGATCTAAGAAGAGAAAGCGAGGTACGGGCCGGTTTTGATTGGTGAACCAACCATGAAGCGCCAAGTGCCCAATGAGGTGATAGCCAACCCAATTCTCTCCGCTACCCATACGATCCATCGGTATTGGGCCATCTGGTGTGTCAGCAACAATGGTCAGCTTCTTGAGATTGAATCGCAAGGGGTGTGCCGAATGTTCCAATTGCAACTTTCTTGCCCATTCGGTCATAGTTCCACCGAGCAAAGCAACAATGGAATCTAGCCTGTCACGTATCGTCTCGTCGCTAAGTTCTTCCTCCAAAGCGCTGCACTGACCCCTCTGTGTCAATGTAATGTGAGACACCTACCCTTGATAGTTTAGTGTCTAAGCAGGAGGTAGGAATCATGAGCGAAACGAGATTGCAGGAAGTTGAAGTTGCGTTGCTTTCGGGCGCGCCGCAGGGAGGGCGAAGCCCGACCGGAGAAGCGCCCGAAAGCAACGCGGCGCCGCTGGCGCGGGCCTCGGCCGAAGTAGTGCCGGCGACCGCCCGGCGCCGCCAGTTCAGTGCGGCGTACAAGCGGCGCATTGTGCGCGCCGCCGAAGGTTGCAAGGGCGAGCCGGGCGCGATTGGCCGGCTGCTGCGCCGCGAAGGGCTGTACAGCTCGCACTTGACTCATTGGCGCGTTGAGGTCGCGGCCGCTGAGGAGGCGGCGCTCACGCCCAAGGCACGCGGTCCCAAAGCCGACCCGGTGCGGGCCGAAGCCAGGCATCTGACCGAACTTGAACGCGAGAACGTACGCCTGAAACGCAAGCTCGGACAGGCGCAGGCCATCATCGAGGTGCAAAAAAAGCTCTGCGATCTTCTCGGCATCACGCCGGACGAGGAGGCGACGTTGTGATACCGGCTCCCGATCTGATATCCCATGTCGTCGAGCTTGCGCCCCTGGTCGGCGTAGTGCTCGCCTGTCTGACGCTCGGCATGGCGCGCGCCACGTTCTACCGGCATCACACTCCGGCGACCATCAATGGCGATGCTATCGCGGTCACGCCCCGTGCCGTGCCACGCACGCCGCCCTTGGCTCTCACCGATATGGAACGGCACGAGGTACGTGACCTGCTCATCGAACCGCGCTTCGTCAATTGTGCCCCGCGCTCGATCCACGCCACCTTGCTCGATGAGGGACGTTACCTGGCGTCGCCCTCGACCTTCTACCGGCTCCTGCGCGCCGACGGCCCGGTGCGCGAGCGGCGCGATCAGTTGGTCCACCCAGCCTATGCCAAGCCTGAATTGCTCGCCACCGGCGTCAATCAGGTTTGGTCTTGGGATATCACCAAGCTCAAGGGGCCAGCCAAGTGGAATTACTTCCACCTGTATGTGATTCTGGATATCTTCAGCCGCTACGTGGTCGGCTGGATGGTGGCACCACGCGAGTCCGGGGAACTGGCCAAGGCCTTGATCGAGACCTGCGTCGAGCGCGAGGGCGTTCCCGCCGATCAATTGACTTTGCATGCCGACCGCGGTGGAGCGATGAAGGCCAAGCCAGTGGCTTTCCTGCTGGCCGATCTGGGCGTCACCAAGAGTCACTCCCGTCCGCATACTTCAGATGACAACCCGTACTCGGAATCGCAATTCAAGACCTTGAAGTATCGTCCGGACTTCCCCGTGTGTTTCGATTCCATCGGACATGCCCGCGCTTTCTGCCACGACTTCTTCGATTGGTACAACCATGAGCACCGTCACAGTGGTATCGGCTTTATGACTCCGTCTGCGATGCATCGTGGCTTGGCCGCTTCGCTGTTCGAGAAACGCGCTGCGGTGCTCACCGATGCCTTCCACCGCAATCCGATGCGGTTCAAGGGCAAGCATCCGTCACCGCCCCGCCTGCCTACTGCCGCTGGCATCAATTGGCCCACCGAAAAACATGCCATTACTCAGTAATTTCACCCAACCGGGTGTCTCAAATCCATTGACACCTTCC
>JAYWAV010000356.1:0-3529 GCA_043782015.1 Rhodoferax sp.
CTACCCGGCTTTGCGTCAAATCCTGGTCTACCCCGGCAGCTTCGTCGTGCCTCGCGGGCACACCGATGGCATGGGCATCGCCCACCATGGCCATGCGGTGCTCAGTGGTGAATCCTGGTCGCAAGGCCAAGTCGTGCTGTCGTGGCAGGACACGCTGGAAGGTGCGGCGGACCCCACCGACGGGCACAACGTGGTCATCCACGAATTTGCCCACCAGCTGGACCAGGAAAACGGCGGCGCCAATGGCGCACCTGCACTGGGCAGTGCGCAGCGCTACGCACATTGGTCGGCCGTAATGCAGGCCGAGTTTGAAACGCTGCAACAGCGCGCAGAGCACTACGAGGAGACGCTGTTAAACCCCTATGGCGCCACCAACCCGGCTGAGTTTTTTGCAGTCGCCTCCGAAGTGTTCTTTGAACGCCCACAGCACATGGCGTACCAACACCCGGCGCTCTACCAGGAGCTGTCGCAGTATTACCGGGTGGATCCACAAGCCTGGGACCCCAACTGATTGGTGCTTCCAGCGGGTACCATCACGCATGGTCAAACCCGCCCCCAGGACGCTCACACGGTCCCTCTCGTCGCCACGAAAGTCGCCACCCAAGCCGATTGAAGGCGAACGCCTGTCCAAGCGCGTGATGCAACTCAAGGGTTGCTCACGCACCGAAGCGGAGCAATACATTGCGGGCGGCTGGGTCACGGTCAATGGCACCGTGATCGAAATGCCGCAGGCCCGCGTCAGCACCCAGACCGTGGCATTGGCGCCCGACGCCAGCCTGCTCAACCTGACGGCCATCACCATCCTGCTGAACAAGCCACCTGGCGTGACCGCGGCCAATGCACACACCTTGCTCACGCTGGACAAACACTATGCAGGAGATACCTCCGGCACCCGCCCACTGAAACGCCATTTGCTGAAGCTGGAATCGCATGTGCTGCTGGAAACTGGCGCCAGCGGCCTGATGGTGTACAGCCAGGATTGGCGCACCACGCGCAAGCTGGTGGAAGACATGGCCTTCATGGAACACGAGCTGATGGTCGAGGTCGCCGGCGAAATCGACCCCGAGGCCTTGCAGCCGATCCAACGCGCACTCAACAGCGACCGCCAGGCGCTGCCACCAGCGAAGATGAGTGTGAACAGCACTACGCCAGAGAGAAGCAAGCTGCGTCTTGCCGTGAAGGGCGCGCATCCGGGTCTGGCGGCGCACTTGTGTGAACTGGCGCAACTGGAGCTTCTGGCCGTGCGCCGGGTCCGGTTGGGGCGCGTCGCTTTGGGCGATTTACCGCCGGGCCAGTGGCGCTATCTGGGCACTCACGAGCGTTTTTGAAGCATCTGGTTGCTCAGCCAATAGCGGTAGCGCCGCGTCAGCACCTTGGTACGAAATTGATCGCGCACCAGGCTCCATAGCGCGTTCATCCGCAACTGGGGCATCTTGCCCGCCCCCATACGTTGCAGTTGGCGTTTGACCATGGCCATGGTCGCAAGGGCCGCCAGCGTTTTGTCTTTCAAGTCCACCGTAGGGCGCCCGCCATCCACGTCTTGGCCCCGTTTCCAGTCACTCGGCAGCGTCGGGTTGTAGGCCATGGCGGATGCCATGCCCACCATCGCAACGCCCTGCTCCAGCACCGCCAGTGCAACTTCCTGGCGACGAATACCGCCGGTCACCATCAACGGCATCGCCGCCTGTTGCACCATCTCACCGGCGAACTCCAGAAAGTAGGCTTCGCGCGCCAACGTGCGGCCGTCCCGCGCCTGGCCCTGCATCGCCGGGGCTTCATAGCTGCCACCCGACAACTCGACCAAATCGACGCTGCAGTCGTTGAGCATATGGATGACGTCCGCTGCGTCCTGCGTGTCAAAACCACCGCGCTGAAAGTCCGCAGAATTGAGTTTGACAGCGACGCTGAAATCTTTGGGCACTGCCGCCCGAATGCCGCGCACGATCTCCAGCAGCAAACGCGCGCGGTTTGCCAGGCTGCCGCCCCAATCGTCCGTCCGCTGATTCACCAGTGGCGACAAAAACTGGCTGAGCAAATAACCGTGCGCCGCATGCACTTCCACGCCGTTGAAGCCTGCTTGCTGCGCCAGCGTTGCGGTGTCAATGAAACGTGCAATGGTGTCCCGGATCTCGTCTTCCGTCATCTCACGGGGTTTCGCAATCAAACGAGAGTGCTTGCCTAGATCAACGCGCACGTCTGACGGCCCCCAACCGGGTTGGCCCATCGCCGCCATCACCTGGCGACCGGGATGGTTGATCTGCATCCAGACTTGTGCCCCACCACTGCGCGCGACCTGCGCCCAGCGTTTGAATGGCTCCAACGATGACCCCTTTTGCAGCACCACGCCTCCAGGCCCTGTCAGTGCGCGGGCGTCCACCATCACATTGCCGGTAATGATCAGCCCGACACCACCCTGCGCCCACGCGGCGTACAGGCAATGCAGCCGCTCGCCGGGGATTTGCCCCGGGTCGGACATATTTTCTTCCATAGCCGCTTTGGCCAGGCGATTGGGGAGAGTGGTTCCGTTGGGCAGAACCAGCGGATTGAATAGCCCCCACGCTCCACCGCTGTGCGGGTCGCTGCCCCCCGTGGGGGCTAACCCGCCTTGGGGCGGCCCGGCGTCGGGTTGCAGCTCTGACGCCAACGCCATCAACTGGAGATGTAGGTTTGCAGCTGGGTAATAGTCTGCTCGTGGTCGGAAATGATGTCGTCCATGATGTCGCGGATGGAGATCATGCCCAGTACCTGGTCGCCATCGACGATGGGCAAGTGGCGAATCTTCTTTTGGCTCATCAGTGCCATGCAGTCCTGGGTGGGGGTCCTGGGACTGACCGTAAGTACGCTAGCGGTCATGATGTCCTTCACGAAAGTGTCTTTGGAGGACTTGCCGGCTAACGCAATCTTGCGGGTGTAATCCCGTTCGGAAAACACGCCCACCAGTTTGCCCTGCTCCATCACCATCATCGCGCCCACGTTGTGATCCGCCAGCTGCTGCAAGGCCAAAAACACGCTGTCATGGGGACTGAGGCTGTAATTCTCAGCCCCTCGTTTTTTCAACAACTCCAGTATGGGTCGCATGGTGCCTCCGGACATTGGGGAACAGGAAGTAACCATACCGCAAAAACGGTGAAAAAAGTGTGAAGCCCACCGATAAGCCGGATTCTGTGCGTGCGGGTTTCCCAGCACGTGACCACCATTACTCTGGGCCGCTGGTCACCCAAACGGCTCGATGCTACCTACCCGCCAACTCCGGGGGCCCCGTCAACGTTGGCCTACTTGGTATTGCTGCGCGTAGAGATTGCCCGTTTCACCCGATGTCCTTCGTCCATCGGGTGGCTATGCGCTCCCGGTTTCCCGGGGCGCGGCTTGCGCCGCGCTGTACGCATAGAACACCCAAAAGGCTTGTTCCATCGACTCGTCTCTGTTGCTCTAATCCTCACCTTAGGGCCCTGCACTTGCGTGCCTGGCTTGTCAGTGGACAGTTGTTAACTGCTACGCTGCCCTGTGCAGTCCGGACGTTCCTCCAGTG
>JAYWAV010000357.1:0-9752 GCA_043782015.1 Rhodoferax sp.
TGCTGCCTGACAACAACTTTGAAAGCATCATTACCGCATACCTCCAGGACTGCAAAGCACCGACCTAGGCGGTAGTGACTCAGTTTGAATTTCGGCTAAGGGCCAAAAGCGGACCCATTCAGATGACCGCTTTCCGCTAGGTCGCTTGCCAATTCTGACGCGCTCTGCAAGTTTCAGGGATGTGGCGACTTCAAGCACGCAGGACCCACAGAGGCAATCGAAATGTTTGCTCCATAGCCGACGTTGAGAGAGTTGTTTAAGCACCCTGGAAAATCCTTTTAAATGTGACACCCAATCACAGTTGAGCTTCCGTGAAATCAGCAAGAGACCGCCGACACACAGGCTTGATGGGTGGACGCACTGGCAGCTGCAAGCTAGGATTTCCGATTACACAGCCTCCGCTTTTCAGTGTGTTTTTCATCACAAAGCGTTTACTGACCCACCCTTGTAACAAGGCTCGCGGTCAAGCAAACCATCTGCGGAAAATGTACGGGAGAGATAAACCATGTGCTCAGCCATCTCGGCTTGCCTGGCACGTCCCACCAGCTTCCTCGTAAGCAGCTTGAGCAGGCCGTTCTCACAGATTCGGTCTTCGGGTTTCTTGTAATCAGCAAGCAGGCTGTCGATCAGTTCGTGCGTGACGGTCATCGATTGACATTTCCAATGGGGTGCAGCAGTTCCTTGCCAATTGACCGCGTACACAAAAGTTTTTACTCCCCCTTCCCGGGACTTTCTGAGAGTGCTGAGCCGGCGGGCACGGAGAAACTCAATCCGCCTTGATGTTGCCGGATTTCACGATCGCGCCCCAGTCGCGGATATCGTTGCGCACGGTTTCGGCAAACTGCTCAGGGGTCTTGAGCGGCACTTCTGAGAAACCCAGCGTCTTCTTGGCCCTTTCAAGTGATTCGGGTGTGGCCAGCAACTTGACGACTTCTTTATTGATGCTGTTGACGATTGCCGGTGGTGTACCGGCCGGCGCGAACAAGCCGTACCAGGCGGTCAAGTCGAACTTGATGCCCTGCTCAGTCATGGTCTTGACATCCGGCAGCTGCGGCACGCGGTACGGACCGCTCACCGCAATGGCCTTCATCTTGCCACCCTGGACCAGTGGCAAGGCCGACGCCATTGCGGAAAAGGCCACCTGGATCTGCCCGCCGATCAGGTCGGTGTTGGCGGCGGCTGTCGACTTGTAAGGCACGTGCGTGATTGCCAGTCCGGCCTGCTGTTTGAGGGCCTCCATACTGAGGTGACCGCCCGACCCGCTGCCCCAGGAACCGTAAGCCAACGAGTCGGCAGGCCTGGCTTTGACGTAGGCGATGAATTCCTTGAGATCCTTGACAGGCAGGCTTGGGGGAACGACCAAGAGGTTGCCGCCAGCACCGACCTGCGCAATAGCCGCGAAGTCTTTGGCGCCGTCGTAGTTCACCTTGGCGTACAGCGACTGATTCACCACTTGGGCGGCGGCATAGGTGAACAGCAGCGTATACCCGTCGTTGGGTGCCCTGGCCGCAAGCTCGGTGCCGAGAATGCCGTTGGCTCCCGGCTTGTTGTCAATCACGAAGGGCTGGCCGTACACCTTGCTAAGCGGTTCCATGACGAGGCGCGCGGCAATGTCAGTGCCACTGCCAGCGGCGCCCGACACAATTACCCGGACCGGTTTGTTAGGCCAGGCTGCCTGGGCATGGGCCACGGAGTGACCCAACATCGAAACTGTGACCGCGACGGCGGAAAGAATGGACTTCAGCATGCTTGTCTCCTGTTTGCTTGGGATAGGGGGACCGAAAAGGGCGCGGAACGAAACACTGCGAACAATTTGGTCGGATTCAGGTGATGCCGAACGATGCGGGTTGCCCGTCCTGCACCATCTGCGCCGCTGCGTGGTAAATGCTTTTGGACACATAACTCTTCAATTCGGTGGCTCGGCTGCGCATCCAACCAGCTTTGAGTCGGCGTGCCTCGTCAATCTCCGGCCCGGCGCAGGCCAATGTCGCTAGCAGATCTATCACGTGCAACGCCAGTTGAATCTTACCTTGCGCCGCCAGTGCACAGGCGTGGTCAAGCACGCCCTGCTTGTCGGTGATGCCCTGTGCGATGGCGGCACTGGCTTCCTCGGGCGGCGATGGATGCAGCGATGTCGGGTTGCGGTCCCACCAGCCGTTTTCTGATCGGAACACATCGCGCGCGATCCAGGCCGGGTCGCCATAGGTGGGCTGCATCCAGGGCACCTCGAACAGCTCGGGCGGGAAGTGGATCGCCGCCAGCATCTGACGCTCGCTCAGACCGGCGTTCATCAGCCGCACCACCTCGGCGTGGACCCAGCGCAGGGCCTTGGCTGTTTGCCCGAGCATGTGTTGCACCTCGGCTTCGCCGACCACAGGCGGGCCGAACTCGCGTATGAGCAAGGTCGGCCGCACTGCTGCCAGTCGGTCGAGTGTGTCGGCCCAGCGCAGCGAGTCGCGCTGGGTGCGAAACGGAGTGCCGAGATTGGGGATCGAGTCGATTACAGCAGGACCGCCGTACAGGATGCGTTGCGCTGGAAGCCACATCGCTATGCTGTCATCGGTTTCCGATGGCGCCCACAGAAGCTCAGCGCGGCGCCCCGGCTGGGTGCCAAGGAGCAAGTTCTCCGCGAAAGTTTCACCGGGCAGGTGCGCTGGAAACTTGCCCCGGAACGCACCTGGCGGGCGGCGGAACTGTATCTCTGCCATCTGCTCCTGCAGGGCCATGGTTTGCCGGTAGCGTGCCACGCGGCGTGGCAGGTTGGCGTGCGCAATAGTGCGCGGTGCGGGTTCGCCGCGCACACGGGCATGTTGCAGCCACTGCGGCAGGCCGCTGTTGTAGCCCACGTGCCCGTGGCTGAAGCAGATCGCATAGACCGGTGCGTCGCTGACCTCGCGCAGCGCCAAAATCATGCCGGCGGTGACACGCCCACCCGGCCCGCTGTCGACAATCACCAGACCAGCGTCGATTTCCACCACCAGCGAGTTACCCTGACCATGCAATAGCCACACCCCGGGTGCCACCACTTCGGTGCCTTCGCCTCTGACCAGAAATGTATCGTCCTTCGCGTGGCTGGTCGAAGCCGGGCTCGGTACCGACAGAGATTCGTATGGCGTGCTCATGTGTTGCTTCCTTTGTTGGCGAGAGAACGACTCTTGGGTTTGCCAATCGGCGCTGTCATCCCTGCCGCCATGAAGTCGACCGTGTTGCGTATCAGTGCAGCGTAGCGCCGACTGTTAGCCGGGGTCACGGGCCCCTTCGTCTGTACCCAGCGCGCAATGCTGTAAGTGGTCTGGTTATGCAGTATCCATATTCGGTCCTTGAATACGCGGGAGGGCAAGTGCGCAAGCACGTTGCGCAACATGGCAGTGGCGCGCAAGTGGCCGCTCATGGTCTGCGGGTCGAGGAAATCCCAGACGGCCTGGTTATGGGCGAACAGCGCTTGGGCGACCACACGCACGTAATCAGGCCCCCAGGGCGTGCTCTTGACCACCTCGGCCAGCACGCCAACGATGACCTCGACGATGGCATGTGCGTTGCTGTCACGACAGCTTGCCATCAGTGCGTCCAAGCGCTGGTGGCGCAAGGCGTTGATGGTGCGGATACGCCGCGCGAGCAGCATGCCGATCAGGGCTTCGCGGGATCCGAAGTGGTAGTGCGCGGCCGACAGATTGCTCTGACCACTCGCACGCAGGATTTCGCGGATCGACACATTATCGATACCGCTCTGGGCGAACAGGTGTTCGGCCACGTCCAGAATCTGAATGGCCGTATCAGGCAATGCATCGACGGACGGGGTGGTGGTGAAGGTATTCACAGTTGACGAATGATTCAATTGAATTAATAATGTAATTCACTTGAATCATTTTTGCAACCACAAGTTTTGAACTTCCCAACCGCGTCGCACTGCGATGAATCGCCCATGAACACACAAAGCTCCCAACCCGCAGCGGAACCGGATTTGGTCCAACGCATCAATAAGTTGTCGGCCATTTTTTCGCCGCAATCGATCGCCATCGTCGGGGCATCGGACACCGTGGGAAAAATCGGGGGCATACCCGTCGATCTTCAGAAGCGGCTTGGTTATGGCGGCAAGCTCTACCCGGTCAATCCCCACGCCGTGATGGTGCAGGGGCTGCCGGCGTTTGCATCAATCTCGGCCATCCAGGCGCCGGTCGATCTGGCGATCTTCGCGGTGCCAGCGCACTTGGTACAGGCTGCACTGGAGGATGCGATATCGGCTGGCGTGCGCGGCGTTGTGCTGTTCACCTCGGGTTATGCCGAGGTCGGGGGCGACGGTATCCAGGCACAGGGACTGCTCGCGGCCACGGCGCGTGCGGCTGGTGTGCGTCTGCTGGGGCCGAACTGCCTGGGCTTCATGAACATTCGCAGCAGTGTCTATGCCACGTTCTCGCCTGCACCAAACGCCGGTAGAGTGCGAGCCGGCAACATCGGTATCGTCAGCCAGTCGGGTGCCTTCGGTGCCTACGCCTATTCGCTGGCGCGCGAGCGAGACATCGGCATATCGCACTGGGTCACCACGGGCAATGAGGCTGACATCGATTTCGCTGATTGCGTCGAATGGCTAGCACATGACCCCCACACGCGCGTGATCATGGGCTACATGGAGGGTTGCCGAGATGGTGCCCGGCTGCGCCGCGCACTCGCGGCGGCGCGTGCTGCCCGGAAACCGGTTGTGATCGTCAAGGTCGGGCGCACCGCCATTGGCGCCCAGGCCGCGGCGTCCCACACCGCGGCACTGGCCGGCGACGATGCAATCTACGACACCGTTTTCCGCGAGTACGGTGTCTACCGCGCACGCGACATCGCAGAGTTCTTTAGCATTGCCGCCAGTGCCAGCATTGTCGACCTGCCACGCGACCGCTCGGTCGGCCTGTTCACCGTTTCAGGCGGTGTGGGTGTACTGATGGCGGACGAGGCCGCCGAGGCCCGGCTCGATGTGCGCCCGATGCCGCAGCAGGCGCAGGACACCATTCGCAGCTGGGTGCCCTTTGCCGGGCCACTGAACCCTGTCGACATCACCGGCCAGGTGACCAACGAGCCCGAACTGATGGAGCGCACCGCACGCCTGATGCTCGATGCCGGCCACTATGGCAGCTGGATTGGCTTTCTGGCCGCCGCTGGTATGGCCGAAAAATTCTGGCCGGTCATCGAATCCCTGGCCACCCATCTGCGCCGGGACTACCCCGAGAGGCTGCTCGCATTCAGCACCTTGTTGGCACCTGACAAGCGGCGCACACTGGAGGCTATGGGCTGCCTGGTGTTCAGCGAACCGGCCGAAGCGGTCAGGACGGTCGCGGTACTGGCCGGTTTTGCGGAGCACTTTGCGAAAAACGCCCAATCTGCGGAGCAGCCGGCCGTCGCCGCCAACCCGCTACCTCCCGGCACGCAGTCCGAACCGCAGGCACTGGCCACACTGTCTGCTGCCGGCATTCGTGTGGCCGATCATGCGGTGGTGTCGTCGGCAGACGCCGCTGTCGCCACTGCTGCGCGCATGACTGGGCCGGTCGTGCTGAAGATAGTCTCGTCCGATATCACGCACAAGTCTGATATCGGCGGTGTAGCTCTGAACCTGCGCGATGCCGACGCCATACGCCAGGCCTACGGCCGAATGTATGAGGCTGTGCGCGCCAACGCCCCGAACGCGCGCCTGGAAGGCGTGCTGGTGGCGCCAATGGTGGCGGGTGGCGTGGAGTGCATTCTGGGCGCTCGCTATGACCCTGTTTTTGGTCCGATGGTGATGTTTGGCCTAGGCGGCGTGTTCGTCGAGGTACTGAGCGACGTGGTGCTGCGCTCGGCACCCGTCGACCACCGTCAGGCGCTGGAGATGGTGCGTGCTGTCAAAGGTTTCGGACTGTTGTCCGGTGCCCGTGGCCGCACACCGGTTGACCTTGATGTACTGGCCGACAACCTGGCCGCGTTGTCGAGGCTGGCGGTCGCTGCTGGTGACTCACTCGACAGCATCGACATCAACCCCTTCATCGCCTTGCCCGTCGAAACCGGCGGCGGCTTTGCGGTGGACGCCGTCGTAGTCGGCCGCACACAATTACGGACGAGTGCACCATGACCATACAAGATTCACAACCCGCTGCCGATGCGCCTGCCGTCAGCTTTCGCGATCCGCGCTTCGCACTTGGGCAGTCAATCGGCTTGGCCGCCTTTATCTGGGGCTATCCGCTGGTCGAGACCATCCGCACCTGCCGCCTGCAGATTTTGGCTGGGGATGATGAGCGGGTTGCCTGGCGTGCGCCCATCGACCGCCTTCAACACGTACTTCGCGCGTCCACGTCCGCTGACCGCGACGTGGTCACTCCCGCCAACGACCTGCTCTACACAACTGGCTGGATCAACCTGGACAATGGGCCGCGCATGCTGCACGTGCCATCGAGCAAGCTGCACCATGGCCGCTATTTCGTATTGGCGCTGTACGACGC
This sequence comes from Rhodoferax sp., assembly GCA_043782015.1. Taxonomy (GTDB): domain Bacteria; phylum Pseudomonadota; class Gammaproteobacteria; order Burkholderiales; family Burkholderiaceae_C; genus Allorhodoferax. The sequence continues at coordinate 6,456 of JAYWAV010000357.1, forward strand.
ATGGACCGAGAACTTCGAGAATCCGGGGCGGCGCAGCAGCCCGCCTGATGGCGAGACGCTCCTGCTGGTCGGCCCGAATACTCCGGCAGAGCACAGCGCGCCCAACGGCATGCGGTTGGTGCGTGCACCCACCAATCTGGTCTGGGTGATTGCCCGCGTGGTCGCGGGTGAAGGTGCCGACGTGCCGCTGGCGCAGGCGCTGCAAGCTGACATTCGGCTTGAATGCCCATCTGATTCCGACAGCGGCCGCCCACCTGCGGCGGTCAATAGATGGGTCGGTGCACCGCAGGACACACTGGCCGCCCTGCAAGAGCACCCACAGGACGCTCATGCTATTGCTGGCGCATTTTTCAGCAACCTGTGCCTGTGTCTGGCAGACGCGCCGCCCAGTCTGGCCGACAGTGGCCTGGCCGACTGGTTCCAACGCGGCAAACTGATGGCTGGGCAGGCCTTCGACTGGGCGAGGCTCGACTCACCACTGCGCGCGGGCCTGCAGCAGGGGCTGGTCGACGGGGCTGCGCTGGTGGTGGCCCAATCACGCAGTCAGATCGCCCGGCCTTGGGCTGCGCACTATAGCCTCGGGCGCTACGGCACCAACTACCTCACACGCGCACTGACCGCCTACAAAGGCTTGGGCGCACTGGCCAGTGACGAAGCCGTGTATGCGATGGGCGACTTCGATGCCGACAAACAACCGCTGGACGGGCGGCACGACTACCTGATGCGTTTCGAGCCTGGCCAGATGCCGCCGGTCGATGCCTTCTGGTCGGTCACCCTTTACGCCGCCGATCGGTTCCTTTACGCCAATCCGACGCAACGGTATTCGATTGGCGACCGCACCGAGGGCTTACGTAGCGACCCGGATGGTGGCCTGACGCTTCGTTTCGGCCATGAGCGCCCCAGTGACACGGCGAACTGGTTACCGGCGCCGGCCAGCAGCTTTTACCTGATCCTGCGCATGTATTCACCGTTGCCTGATGCACGAAGCTGGCACATGCCTCCATTAAAACGTATCGCACAAAACGCTCCTGAAAGCACACTGCCATGAACGCAAGTACCAACCTCACCCCGCTCACCCCGCGCGCAGACTACCTGGCCAGCACGGCGCTGCAAGCATGCATTTACTGCTGGCCGTTGTTCGAGATGCAACGTATGCGGGCCGCAACATCGGCTCGAAAGGCGCCGGTGCTCGGCTTCGCCGGCGACAACCCTGAAAGTACGCAGCGCTGGTGCAACCTGTTCACAGTCGAGCGTGAGCTGCTTACAGCGGGAAAAAGCCGCGTCGTGATGCCCAACAACGACACCTTGTATGTCAACGCCTGGGTGGACCTGTCCGAAGGACCGGTCGTGATAAGTCTGCCTGATACCGCGCAGCGGTACTACGTGCTGGGACTGCTGGACTACTACACCAACCCGTTCGCGCATGTAGGCACCCGCACCACCGGCAATGGCGCTGGCAGTGTGTTGCTCAGTGGCCCGGGCTGGAAGGGCGAAATCCCGGCTGAGCACAACACGCCAGGGCGGCACCTGCAATCCGCTACTGCCTGGGTCTGGATCATTGGCCGTATTCTGGTGGATGGCAAGGACGACGTGCCCACCGTCAACGCACTGCAGGACCAGTTCCAGATGCAAACCCTTGCCGATTGGTATGCCCGACGAGCCAGTACGCCCATACGCTTCGACAGCCGCTTCGAGGCGCGCGCGCCATTCACAACTGACCGATTTCGGGCCATGGTCAACGATGCCCTGCACATCTGCCCGCCACCACCTGAAGACGCGACGCTTGTCGCGCAATTCGCCCAGGTTGGTATCGGGGCTGGACAGGATGGCACGGAAATGTCGCCCGACGCCCAGGACGCACTTACGCAGGCATGCGCCACCGCACAACAACTGCTTAGCGGACCGGAAGGTCAGGTGCTCAGCGAGAGCGCGCAAGAATCCACCCAACGGGCAGGCTGGCGCCGCCCCTTCATCGTCGGACAGTCGTTCGGAACCAATTTGCTGTTGCGGGCCTTCGTGTCGCGCCAGGCTATTGGCGCGCTGGAGACCCGCGAGGCCACTTACCCGCGCTGCGAGACTGATGCCACCGGCGCACCGCTGCATGGAGCGCATCGCTACACGCTGCGCTTTGCGCCTGGCCAACTCCCCCCGGTGGATGCGTTCTGGTCCATCACCCTGTACCGCAGCAGCGACTATTTTCTGGTCGCCAACCCGATCGGTCGGTATGCCATCGGGGACCGCACTCTCGGGTTGGTGCACGATGCTGACGGCGGCCTCACTCTGACGATCCAGCACCTGCCTCCACTCGAGGCTACAGCCCGTGCCAACTGGTTGCCTGCACCTGACAACGGCTTTTTTCTGTGTCTGCGAGCCTATTTGCCCCAACCTTCGCTACTAGACGGCAGTTACCAATTGCCACAGTTGGTTGGCTCCCCGCAAGAAGCGGATGTCGGATGTGTTTGACTGCATCGAATGTTTTGCAACCTAGTCGGCAGGCACAGCTCTCTCCATCAAGGCCTGGACGACCAGGCACGGATCCTTAATTCGTCGCGCGCTAGACCGTTTTACCAGTTGCCGACCGGGCTTCGATAGCGTTGACGTTCTCAATGGCATTGGTGGTGTAGATCACCCGCCGGATATGTGACGGGAAGGCGAAGAACGGAACCACCTTATCCCAGCCCCGACGCATAGCAGCTGTGACGGCTGAGAATCTTGTACCCCGTGGCTCCCGTCTCAAACGCCTCCGACTGCGCCATCGCAGCCTCGGCACTGGCCACAGCGTTGATTGGTTTGATGGCTGCTGCCAGCGCATTGCAGTCGGTCACCATCCGTGTCGGCAAGCGATAGTCAATGTCGGCTTTGGGGCAGTCGGTTCGAACTCATGGGATTCCGCTTTGTCGTCGACAGCCGCAATCCTCAAACCAGCGCTTCGGGCCAGAAGGCGTAGTTGGCGAGTGACCGGTTTGGAGTAGAGAAAACTTCGCTCTTTCCCCCCAAAAAACTGCTTCAAGAAAAGACCTTTGAGGGCGTCTCCAGGCTTCAAGAATACATGGATCGACGGAAACGGAGAGCAATGCCTTACAGCACGAAGGCTAATTTCTCATCGACATTGATTTCAAGCTCCGACAAGACCTCAAGCGACTCGTCGGCCAGAACCTTGCCTCTGGGAGGTCCAAAAAGACAGGCGTCGCGCGCATCCAGTGTGGCTCGGATCTCTTTACTGTATAGGCGGACGACTGCCCCAACAATTGCATCAACATCGGTGTTGCCGGTGGACAAAGTCAACTGAACAAGCAA
>JAYWAV010000358.1:0-3516 GCA_043782015.1 Rhodoferax sp.
GCGTTTTGTCGGTGACTGCCGCCTCCAGCTGGTCCAGGTCATAGTTCAGCGTGTGCAGATCAATGTCTACAAACTTGATTTTCAAGCCGTACTGGTACAACGGGTAGTAGGTGGTGCTCCAGGAGACCGCTGGCACGATCACTTCGTCACCGCGTTGCAGTTTCAGCTTCGGGTTCTTCGTATAAAACAACGCGGCCACCATCAGCAAATTGGCGGAGGAGCCCGAGTTCACCATCACGCAATGCCGACTGCCGACATAGTCTGAAAAAGCGCGCTCAAAGGCTGCTACATTCGCGCCCATGGTGAACATGCCGGAAGCGATCACGCGCTGCATCGCGTCCTGTTCTTCCTGGCCCCAGGAGGCCGTTGCCAGCGGAAACTTGATGGTCATGAGCGCAACTCTTTCAGATAGTAGTCATAGGTTTTCGTGATGCCTTCAACCAGGCTGTGGCGTGCACTCCAACCCCAGGCCTGTTGGCGTGCGACGCTGACCAGCTTGCGCGCCATGCCCACCGGGCGGTCCAGGTTGTGCACAAAATTGCCGGTGTAGCCCAGCACCTGTGCTGCGGCCTCGTAATACTGATTGATCGTGTAGTCAAATCCCAGCCCCACATTCATGTATTGCGGCACGCTGTCGAACCGTTCCACCGCGAGAAACACGGCCTCGGCCAGATCACCCGCATACATAAACTCGCGCCGTGCGGTGCCGTCGCCCCAGATTTCCACTTCGGTGGCACCGCTTTGCACCGCGTCGTGCAACTTCTGGATGATGGCGGGCAGCAGATGCGAGTTTTGCGGGTCGAAGCTGTCAAAGCGTCCGTACAGATTGCTGGGAATCAGCGTTTTGTACTGGTACTGCGGGTCTTCGCGACCTATGTAGTCGCACAGGCGCGCCGTTGCCACTTTGGCGATGGCATAGCCTTCGTTGGTGGGTTCCAGTTCACCGGCCAGCACCATATCTTCGGTCAACGCCTCGTTGTGGCCACGCGGATACATGCACGAACTGCCGAGATTTAATAGCTGTGTAACGCCAGACTGGCGCGCCGCCCAAACTATGTTGCGGCCCATATCGAGGTTGGCGAGCAGAAACTCCACCGGCGCCTTGATGTTGGCCTGGATGCCCCCCACCTTGCCCGCTGCATGAACCACGATATCGGGTCGGCGTGTTTGCAAATAGGTCAAAGTTGCCGGGTAATCGGTCAGGTCCAACTCGGCACGGCGTGGTGTCAGTATGTCGTAACCGCTGGCCGCCGTATGCTCCTGCAGATTGCGCCCGACCATGCCATGGGCGCCGGTTAGCAACAGTTTCATGCGGGCCATCGCGCTCTATTCCTGGCTGGTGCTGACGGTGTAGCCGTGCCGACGCAACAGCGCCTGCTGCCGCGCAATGCTCAGGTCGTTGTCGACCATCTCGTGAATCATTTCGTCCAGCGTGATGCCGGGTATCCAGCCCAAGTCGGTTTTTGCTTTTGTCGGGTCTCCCAGCAGGGTTTCGACCTCCGTCGGGCGAAAGTAGCGTGGATCCACTTTCAGGATCACATCGCCAACTTTGAGCGCCGGTGCGGCGTCCCCGATGATCGCCGAAACGCGTGCCTGTTCCGTAACACCAACGCCATCGAACACCAATGTCACACCCAAGCGCTGGGCCGAGCGTCGGATGAACTCGCGCACGCTGTACTGGGTACCAGTTGCAATCACATAGTCTTTAGGGCTGTCTTGCTGCAGCATCATCCACTGCATGCGGACGTAGTCCTTGGCGTGGCCCCAGTCACGCAACGCATCCAGATTGCCCATGTACAGGCACTGCTCCAGGCCCTGGGAGATATTGGCCAGCCCACGCGTGATCTTGCGGGTTACAAAGGTCTCGCCGCGGCGTGGACTCTCGTGGTTGAACAGGATGCCGTTGCAGGCGTACATGCCATAGGCTTCGCGGTAATTGACGGTGATCCAGTAAGCGTACAGCTTGGCCACGGCATAGGGGCTGCGCGGGTAGAACGGCGTGGTTTCGCGCTGCGGTGTCTCCTGCACCAGGCCATACAGCTCGCTGGTGGAGGCCTGGTAGTAGCGAGTTGCTTTCTGAAAACCTAACAGGCGGATCGCTTCCAGAATGCGAAGCGCGCCCATACCGTCCACGTCGGCGGTGTACTCCGGGCTTTCAAAGCTCACTGCCACATGGCTTTGCGCGCCCAGGTTGTAGATCTCATCGGGCTGCACCTGGCCGATGATGCGCGTCAGATTGCTGGTGTCGCTCAAGTCACCGTAGTGCAGCTTGAAGCGCGCGCCGTCGATATGCGGGTCCTGAAAAATATGGTTGATGCGGTCCGTGTTGAACGAGCTGGCGCGGCGCTTGATGCCGTGTACCTCGTAGCCTTTTTCCAGCAACAATTCGGCCAGGTAAGAGCCATCCTGTCCGGTGATACCGGTGATCAGTGCGCGCTTGGGGGATGTCATGAATGTCCTCGTTCCGAATCAATAAAGTGCGCAATGCGTCGCTGGATGGCCGCGACATCCAGGCCATGTTCCTGCAATAGGTATTCCCAAGTGCCGCAGGCCGCAGAAAAGCGGTCTTCTATGCCAATACGGCAAATCGGAAGCGGATGGGTTGTCGACAGGATTTCGCTCACCGCTGCCCCCAGACCGCCCAGCACCGAATGCTCTTCCAGTGTGACAATTGCATCGACGCGCCGGGCGATTTGCATGAGCTGCGGGTTCGATAGCGGTTTGATGGATGGCACGCTCCAGACCTCGGCGTCCAGTCCCATCGCGCAGATATCCAGCGCGGTTTTGACCATGGAGCCGGTGGCCAACAGCGCAATGCGGCGCGTGCTGGCACGAACCTGCAGCAGATCGCCGACTTGCGGCACAACCGGGTCAGCGTGCACGTCGCCGCAGTCGCTTTTGCCCATGCGCAGGTACACCGGCGCTTTCAGCCCCAGCGCAAGCCGCATGTACGCGGTCATTTCAAAGCGATCCGCCGGCGACAGGACTGTCAATCCAGGAATCGCCCGGGTGCAGGCGATGTCTTCGGTACTCTGGTGGCTGCTGCCCAAATGGCTGTAGACCAGACCGGCACCGTCGCCAATCAGTATTACCGGAAGGTTCTCGTAGCATACGTCGAGCTTGATCTGCTCCAGTACCCGCACCGGCACAAAGGCGGCCAGGCCATACACAATGGGTTTGAAGCCAGCCTTGGCCAGGCCGGCGGCCACGCCGACCATGTTTTGCTCGGCTACGCCGCAATTGATGTACTGTGAGGGCCGCGCCTTGCGAAACGGGTCGAATAGGGCGTAACCATGGTCGCCGGTCAACAGTAAAATTTTTGGGTCCGCCAGCGCGGCTGCAACAATGGCGTCGGAAAATGCGTTTCTCATGGCGTCGGGCCTGAGACGGGCAAGGCCAATTCGGCAACTGCCGCGGCATGGGTATCGGCTGTCAGCCGGGTGTAGTGCCAGCGGTTGTCATGCTCCATGAACGACACGCCCTTGCCCTTGACGGTGCTAGCAATGATCGCCTTGG
>JAYWAV010000359.1:0-3506 GCA_043782015.1 Rhodoferax sp.
ACTTCCATCACACCAAAGTTATTGACGCCGGAGCCAAAGAACACCGGCGTTTGCTTGCCGGCCAGAAAGGCTTCGTGGTCCCACGCTGGCGAGGCGCCAGTCGCCAGTTCCATACTCTCCATCGCGCTGGCCCATTCGTGGCCAAAGCGTCTTTCGAGAGAAGAAGCATCGTTCAATGGCACGGTGTCAAAGTCCTGCGGGCGACGTTCGCTACCACTCTCAAACACCGTCATGGCTTTGGTCCGCAGATTGATGATGCCGCCAAAAGCCTTGCCCTGACCGACTGGCCAGGTCATCGGCACGCAGGGCATGCCCAGCTCGCGTTCGATCTCATCCAGGATGTCCAGCGGCTCGCGCACCTCGCGGTCCATCTTGTTCACAAACGTGATGATCGGCGTATCGCGCTGGCGGCAGACTTCGATCAGGCGCCGTGTCTGCGCTTCGACACCGTTGGCCGCATCGATCACCATCAGCGCGGAGTCGACAGCCGTCAACACGCGGTAGGTGTCTTCCGAGAAGTCCTTGTGGCCGGGGGTGTCCAGCAGATTGACCACATGGTCGCGGTAGGCCATTTGCATCACCGAGGAGGCGACTGAAATACCACGCTGCTTCTCAATTTCCATCCAGTCAGAAGTGGCATGGCGGCTGGCCTTGCGCGCTTTCACCGAGCCAGCGATCTGAATCGCACCCGAGAACAGCAGCAGCTTTTCTGTCAGCGTGGTTTTGCCGGCGTCCGGGTGGGAAATGATCGCAAAGGTGCGGCGGCGGCGGGTTTCGGCAAGAAAGGACATGGATAGGGGCTCTGGCGTCAGCGCGCTGGGTAAACAAGGGCTGCGCTGGTACGGGATTCTGGAAAAGGCTAGAATTATCGCCTTCCGAGGAGCGTTGCAGTTCACGCGCAGTGAATGAGGCTCGGAACGGTTTGTATTTGCACAACGACGCTCACCCACGGGTCTGTGCGGTGAGTCTGTTTCTGATGATTCCCCCGCCCCGTGGTTTTCAAAAATTACTTTTGGAGTGAACCATGAGCGTGTTGAAATTTCCCAAGGCCGTCGAAGACTACAAGATTGCCGACCTGAGCCTGGCCCCCTGGGGTCGCAAAGAGCTCACCATCGCCGAAACCGAAATGCCTGGCCTGATGGCCATCCGCGAAGAGTTCGCCAAGGCCCAGCCTCTCAAGGGCGCGCGCATCACCGGATCGCTGCATATGACCATCCAGACCGGCGTGCTGGTCGAGACCCTGCAGGCCCTGGGCGCTGAAGTGCGCTGGGCATCGTGCAACATCTTCTCCACGCAAGACCACGCCGCAGCAGCCCTGGTGGCCCAGGGGACGCCGGTGTTTGCCTACAAGGGCGAGTCCTTGGACGACTACTGGGATTACACCCACCGCATTTTTGAATTCAGTGGCAAGAGGGGCACTGCGGCTGAAGGCCCCAACATGATTCTGGACGACGGCGGTGACGCTACGTTGCTGATGCACCTGGGCGCCCGCGCCGAGAAGGACATCAAAGTGCTGGCCAAACCCGGCAGCGAAGAAGAAATTTGCCTGTTCAAGTCCATCAAGGCCAAGCTCAAAGTGGACCCTACCTGGTACAGCCGCCGCCTGAAGAACATCATCGGCGTGACGGAGGAAACCACTACGGGCGTGCTGCGTTTGAATGAAATGTCAGAGAAAGGCACGCTGGCCTTCCGCGCCATCAACGTCAACGACTCGGTGACCAAGAGCAAGTTCGACAACCTCTATGGTTGCCGCGAATCGCTGGTCGACGCCATCAAGCGCGCCACCGACGTGATGATCGCCGGCAAGGTCGCTTTGGTGGCTGGTTACGGCGACGTGGGCAAGGGTTCAGCCCAGGCCTTGCGCGCGCTTTCCGCCCAAGTCTGGGTGACTGAGGTGGACCCCATCAATGCGCTGCAAGCCGCGATGGAAGGCTACAAGGTTGTGACCATGGAATACGCCGCCGACAAGGCTGATATTTTTGTGTCCGCCACCGGCAACAAGAACGTCATCACGTACAAGCACATGGAGGCCATGAAAGACCAGGCCATCGTTTGCAACATCGGTCACTTCGACAACGAAATCGACGTTGTATCCCTGGAAAAACTTCAGTGGGACGAGATCAAGCCCCAAGTGGACCACGTGATTTTCCCAGCCAAGGGAAAGAAGCCTTCCAAGCGCATCATCCTGCTGGCCAAGGGCCGCCTGGTGAACCTGGGTTGCGGCACCGGCCACCCCAGCTTTGTGATGTCGTCGAGCTTTGCCAATCAGACCATCGCCCAGATCGAACTGTTCACCAAGCCCAAGGAATACAAGTCCGGCAAGGTCTACGTGTTGCCCAAGCACCTGGACGAAAAAGTCGCACGCCTGCACCTGAAGAAGGTCGGTGCCGAACTGTCAGTGCTGACCGACGAGCAAGCCGCCTACATTGGCGTGAGCAAGGCCGGTCCGTACAAAAAAGACACGTACCGTTACTAAGCCGTAGATGCGAATTGACCAATTGCTGGTTCAGCGCGGGCTAGCCAGCACCCGTTCCCAGGCCCAGCGTCTGATCGCCGATGGCGTGCAATGGCGCAAAGGGGAGGAGTGGAAACGGGTCGTCAAGAATGGCGATGAAGTTCCAGATGACGCCCCCATCGAGTTGCTGGATGACTCCGAGGCACGCTACGTGTCGCGGGGTGGTCTGAAGCTGGAGGCGGCACTCAAGTATGTGGGCCTTTCCGTGAAAGGCCTGCGTTGTTTGGACGTCGGACAGAGCACCGGTGGCTTTACCGACTGCCTGCTGCAATCCGGGGCTGAGTCCGTGGTGGGGGTGGATGTGGGTAGTGCCCAGTTGCACCCCAGCTTGCGGGAAGATTCGCGTGTCTTGTGCGTCGAAAGCGTCAATGCCCGCACCCTATCTGCTGCAGATTTGATAGCTGCCTACGCAGACAGCACGGGCGCTGACGGCCAATTCGATGAAAATGATGACGGGTACGAAGTCGATGGCGAAGACATGGCGGCAGATGCCGATCCCGCAGATTTGCCCGCCGCGTTCGCGCCACCGTTTGACTTGATCGTCGCCGACCTGGCCTTCATTTCCCAGACGTTGGTGTTACCCGCGGTGGTACCCATGCTCAAGGAGGATGGCATTCTGTTAACACTGGTCAAGCCGCAGTTTGAGTTACAACCCGGCCAGGTGGGCAAGGGCGGCATAGTGCGCGATGACGCCATGTACGCGCTGGTCGAGGAGCGTGTGCGCACCGCCTGCAAAGACTTGGGGCTGGAAGTCACGCACTGGTTCGACTCGCCCATCGAAGGCGGTGACGGCAACCGCGAATTTTTCATCTGCGCGCGCAATATCGCGCTCACTGCTTAAGACCCATAGCCATGACGGATACCACTTTCCCGGTCAGCCTGGAATTCTTCCCGCCCAAAACGCCAGAGGGAGCAGAGAAGCTACGTGTCGTGCGCAAACAGCTGTATGCGCTGAAGCCGGAGTTCTGTTCGGTGACTTTTGGCGCGGGCG
>JAYWAV010000360.1:0-9681 GCA_043782015.1 Rhodoferax sp.
AGCGCCGAGAAGATCAGGGTTTGCGTGTCGCTCAGTTCGCCGCGCGCCGTGGGGCGCCACGCGGTGCGCTTCATCTTGGCGTCGATGCCTTTTTCGACAATGCAGTTGAACGCGGCGGCGGCACCGGCCACCAGATAGATGCCCAGACAGGCGATGGCCGCCAGCCCGGTTTGTGCCAGCGTGGGTACGCCGGGGACCGCCAGCACCATGCCGATCAGCGCACAAAACACGATCAGCTGGATGACGCGCGGCTTGGTCAGCGCATAGAACTGGCGCAGGACCGACATCGCACCCGGAGAAACAGTGGCATTCATGAGAGAGACTTTGCGGCCGATAGCGGCCCAGATGGGGAAGAAGAAATTCGGCTGACCGTCAGGGCCCAGACCAGCACCACCATCATGGCCCCTGCGCCACCGGTATGCAACACGGCCGCCACCAAAGGCCAGTCCAGCACGGCATTGGAGAGGCCAGTCACCAGTTGCAACACCAACAGGGCGGCCAGCCAACGGGCCAGCCCGGTAAGCAGAGGCCAATGCCACATGCGCCAGGCAAGCGTCGCCACAATCAGCGCTGTCACACCCGCCAGCAAACGGTGTGCGAAGTGGATTGCAGTCAGCCCCTGCATAGTGATGTGGGTGCCATCCGGGTTCATCCCCAACGGGCGCCACAACGTAAAGCCTTGCGCAAAATCCATCGTCGGCCACCACTGGCCCTGGCATCGCGGGAATTCGGTACACGCCAGCACCGCGTAATTGGTGCTGACCCAGGCACCCGACATGGCCTGCAGCAGCAGCATCAACAACGCGCCCGCTATCCCTAGGCGCAATGCAGCAGGTGCAGACACGTCAGTGCCAGAAGACCTCGTCCCTGCTGCCGCTTGCACCGCCAGCAGCACCAGCAGCAAATAACCCCCGAGCAAGTGCAGCGACACAATCGCAGGAAACAGTTTCATCGTGACCGTCAGCGCGCCAAACGTGCCTTGCACGCAGACCCACACCAGCGTCGCCGTGGGCCACCAGGGGCTTACTACGCGTCGTTGTGCGGGCCTGCGGTAGGCCCACCATGCCATCAGCGTCAACGCAAGGATCAGCACGCCCACACTGGTTGCCAGATAGCGGTGCACCATCTCTACCCAGGCCTTGCCATGCGTCACCGGACCGGTGGGCATCGCAGTCTGCGCGGCGGTGATTTCCGCATGCGCACCCAGCGGGCTGGCACTGCCGTAGCAGCCCGGCCAATCGGGACAACCCAAGCCGCTGTCGGTCAACCGCGTGAAGGCGCCAAACAGCACCAGGTCAAACGTCAAAAACAGTGTCAGCAAGGTCAGCGCCTGCACCCGACTCACCGGAGAATCCTCACGTGAGCGCAGGCATACCCACAAGAGCGGGCCTGCGGCCAGCGCGATGCCCATCAGCAACATGCGCAAGAGCGGCGATAGGTCGTACAAAGAAGCTTGCATAAAGGTTTAGCGCCCTTCCTTGTCCCAGAACGCCGAGGCACGCATCAGGTTGACCAGATCGCGTTTGGCGCTGTAGACGCCCTTGTCGTCCATCTTGGGGGGGAAACGCATCATCCAGTTGCCGATAGGGTCCACGATATACAGGTGCTCGTTCAACGCATGATCAGCCTGCGGCTGCAGCCATTGCGCCAACGCGGCTGCAGGGACACGTAGCACCGTCGCCGATTTGAGCGCCGGTTGCAGGCTTGTCGCCACGGGCGCGTCATCGCTGATCAGCCAGACCCAGTCCATGCGTTCCTTGTCCTTGCCCAGACCCTCACGCATTTGGCGCTGCAAAAAGAGGTGATGTTGGCACAGTTCATCACAAGCACCGCCTGCCACGCTGACCAGCAGCCATTGGTCCTTCAGCGTGCGCAGGTTCACCGACTGGCCGTCCGGTGTCGTGCCCACCACGTCGGGCAGCGGACGCTGCGGGTCGATCAGTTCACCGAAATTACGGCGGCCTTCGGGGCGGATGACGTAGTAGGTGAAATAAGACGCCACCACCGGTGCGGCGCACAGCAACATCACCAGAAACATCTTCCAGCGGCCCATGCGTGTGCGCCCGGGTGATTCGGTCGCCAGTTCGTCTGGGTTGGGCAAAGAGTGCACGGTAAGCCCCAAAGGCTGGTCGTGTTGGGAAGATTCACTGGACATGGGGCGGTGGCTTTGAAGATGAAAAATATCGGGGACGCAAGATAACAAACCAGAGGTACAGGCCGGCGATCAGCGCGGCTAGCGCAAACCACTGGGCGGCATAACCATAGTGTTTGTCCACACCAGAATTCACAACGGGCCAATCGCGCAGCAAGCCTTCGCTGGACGCCCCGGTTTGCTGCAAGGTCATGGCCATCAGCGGCAAGCCGGTCTCTGCTTTGTACGCCGTCAATTCCAGATTTTGCCGGATCGCACCAGGTTGCTCCTGACCGGGCGCATATAGCTTGCTGGGTGGTAAGGCTATGCGTCCTTGTACTTCCACCACGCCCGGCGGGGTTTGTACCACCAATAAATGCGAGCGGTTCTGAAAGTCGCGTGCTACCCAGCCACGTTGCACCACGATGGCAGAGCGTGCGCCTTCCAAGACCAGCGGTGTCATCACAAAAAAACCGACCCGGTCCCGCATCTGGCGGTTGTCCAGATACACCGTATGCGCGGCGTCCCAGGTTCCACGCAGAGCGGCGGGCTGGTGCACCAGTACCTGTAGATCCGGCGACTTTTCCAATGCCAAGGCGTCTAGCGTGGGCTTACTGGCCTGGCCGTCAATCGCGGCAAGCAGCGCTAGCTTTTCAGCGGCACGCCGAAGCTGCCATTGGCCCAGCGACACGGTCACCCCCAGCCCCAGAACGGCGGCCAGTGTGATCAAGAGCGTGCGTCCGCGTGCATTCACGGGATAATCGATCCCATGTCATTTCTGGTCGCATTTGCTTTTATCGTCATTTTGGGCAGCTTGGCTTTCGCCTTGTATTTCATGATGCGCGGAGGGCAATCGGAAACCGTCAAGTCCAAGCGCATGGCACGCGCGCTGGCAATGCGGGTGGGCTTTTCCATTCTGCTATTTGTCTGCGTGCTGGTGGCCTGGAAGATGGGATGGATCCATCCGACAGGCATAGCAGCTGGCCAATAAGTTTTCATCGAAGTCTGAAAGCTAAAAAGGCACCGCATGCGGTGCCTTTTTTGTTGAGGGCAATGCGCCTCAACGTGCCTCAGAGCCAGTACACGAGGATGTACAGACCCAGCCACACCACGTCCACAAAGTGCCAGTACCAGGCAGCACCTTCAAAGCCGAAATGCTTGTCGGCGCTGAAGTGACCCTTTTGCAGGCGCAAGGTGATGAACAGCAGCATCAGCATGCCGACGAACACGTGGAAACCGTGGAAGCCGGTCAGCATGAAGAAGGTCGAGCCATAGACACCAGAACTGAGCTTGAGATTCAGCTCGGAGTAGGCGTGGTGGTATTCGTAGCCTTGCACAAACAGGAAGGTCAGTCCCAGCAGCACGGTAACCCACATGAACTTGATGGTCTTGCTCAGGTTATTTTCCAAGAGCGCGTGATGGGCAATCGTTAGCGTCACTCCGGATGTCAACAGCAAACCGGTGTTGATGGTAGGCAGCGGCCAAGGGCCCATCGTGGTGAATGGTTCAACGATGTTGGCTGGCGACGCGGTCACGCCGGCAGCCAGGCTGGGCCAGACAGCCTTGAAGTCAGGCCACAGAACGACGTTGTCCAGGCTACCCAGTGCAGGTACCGAGTGCATGCGTGCCCACCACAGTGCGGTGAAGAAGGCGCCGAAAAACATCACTTCGGAGAAGATGAACCAGGTCATGCTCCAGCGGAAGGAGATATCGATCTTGTGGCCGTACTGGCCTCCCAGGCTCTCGGTAATCGCATCGCTGAACCACTGGTACAGCACAAACAGCCACAGGGCCAAGCCGCCAAAGAGACTGAACTTGCCCCAGTCTGCGCCGTTAACCCATTGGCCTGCGCCGAGGATCACGAAGAACAGACCCAAAGCGGCCACGGCCGGGTGGCGCGACGGACCGGGTACAAAGTAGTACGGTGTTGCGCTGTGTGATATTGAACTCATTTTCTTCTCCTTCTAAACAGTTGGGGACAGAGCTAAAGATCTGTCCCGCAAATCATTCACTTAGTTGGGGACAGAGCCAAAGATCTGTCCCGCAAGGAATTTATTTCGCCACCCAATTCACCAGAGCAATCAGACCCACAACAATCAATAAAACACTGACAAAGCCGACCAGCACGACGTGTATCGGGTTGACCTTGGCCAAATCATCCTGGTAGCCCTTGTGACTTCGAATGCCTGCAAACGACCAAGCCACCAGCTTCAGGCTGTGCAGGAACGAGGGGCGGGGCTGCTTCACAGCCGCTTGCGTATCCGCGCCATGCTCCCCCATCACGCACCCACCAAGGCTGGTGCGCCGGCTTTGGCATCTTTGATTTGCGCAACCGGTGCGGCTGGCGTTTTGCCGCCGACTTCAAAAAACGTATACGACAGCGTGATGGTGTGCACATCCCGCGACAGCTTGGGATCAATCACAAACACCACGGGCCATGACTTTTTCTCGCCCGGCTCCAGCGTGTACTGGTTGAAGCAGAAGCACTCGATCTTGTTAAAGTGGGCTTGCGCCTGCTGCGGGGCGTAGCTGGGAATAGCCTGCGCCGCCATCCGGCGGTTCTGCACATTCTGGAACTCGTACATGACGGTGGTCAGCTCGCCTGGGTGCACCTGCAAAGAGCGGGTGGCGGGCTTGAATTCCCAAGGGCCACGGCTGTTGGCATCAAACTCCACCGTGATGGTGCGGTTGGTGTCGACCTGTGTATTCGTGTTGTAACTGCCTTTGGTGCCCGATACCACCTGCTCGCCCAAAGCGAGGATGTTGATGCCGGTCACTTCGCAAATTGACTTGTAAATCGGCACCAGCGCGTAACCAAAGGCGAACATGCCAACCGTGACTATGGCCAGCTTGCGCACCATCTTGAGATTTTCGGGTTTCAGTACCATACCTTAGCGGCTCAGTATCACCATCTTGGCCATGAAGCCGATAAAGAACACCAAAGCCACCGACGCCAGGATCAGGCCCGTACGCAGGTTGGCTTTCTTTTGCTCTGGGGTCGCCATGGTCAATTACGCCACAATGCGGGTCGCAGTAGCGTCCAGCTTGGGCGGTGTTTCAAAAGTATGGAACGGCGCGGGAGACGGAACTTCCCACTCCAGACCTTCGGCTGCTTCCCAAGGCCTTTGTGCCGCTTTTTCACCCTTGCCCATCATGGCGGGCAGTACCACAAAGGCAAAGAAATACACTTGCGCCAGCCCGAATCCAAAGGCACCAACAGTGGCAACGGCGTTGAAGTCGGCAAACTGCATTGGGTAATCGGCGTAGCGACGGGGCATGCCTGCAAGACCCAAAAAGTGCATCGGGAAAAAGGTCACGTTAAACGAAATGAGTGACCACCAGAAGTGGATCTTGCCGCGCGTTTCGCTGTACATCACGCCGGTCCACTTTGGGGACCAATAGTAATAGCCCGCAAACATCGCGTACAAGGAACCCGCCACCAACACGTAATGGAAGTGGGCGACCACGTAGTAAGTGTCGTGCAACTGGATGTCGATTGGCGCCATGGCCAGAATCAGGCCCGTAAATCCGCCCATCGTGAACACAAAGATGAAACCCACTGCAAACAGCATGGGGGTTTCAAACGTCATGGAACCCTGCCACATGGTGGCGATCCAATTGAAGATCTTCACAGCGGTCGGCACAGCAATCAGCATCGTCGCGTACATGAAAAAAAGCTGGCCTGTTACAGGCATGCCGGCGGTGAACATGTGGTGGGCCCACACAATGAACGAGAGAATCGCGATGGATGATGTCGCGTACACCATCGAGGCATAGCCAAACAGGCGCTTGCGTGCGAATGCGGGAACGATCTGGCTAATGATGCCGAAGGCCGGCAAGATCATGATGTACACCTCGGGGTGGCCGAAGAACCAGAAGATATGCTGGTACATCACCGGGTCACCGCCGCCAGCAGGGTTGAAGAAACTGGTGCCAAAGTGGCGGTCGGTCAGCGTCATCGTGATGGCACCGGCCAGTACAGGCATAACTGCGATCAGCAGATAGGCGGTGATCAACCACGTCCAGACGAACATGGGCATCTTCATCAGTGTCATGCCAGGCGCGCGCATGTTCAGGATGGTCACGATGATGTTTATCGAGCCCATGATGGAAGAGGCACCCAGAATATGCATCGCAAAAATGCCGGCGTCCATGGACGGCCCCATTTGCAGCGTGAGTGGCGCGTAGAGAGTCCATCCTGTAGCAGGGGCACCACCCGGCATGAAAAACGAACCAAGCAGCGTAACGCCCGCAGGAATCATCAGCCAGAAACTGAAATTGTTCATGCGCGCAAACGCCATATCACCTGCGCCGATTTGCAACGGAATCATCCAGTTCGCAAAGCCCACGAATGCGGGCATGATGGCACCGAACACCATAATCAGCCCGTGCATAGTGGTGAGTTGGTTGAACAACTCGGGGTTCACCAGTTGGAGCCCTGGTTGAAACAACTCCGCGCGGATGATCAGCGCCAAAACGCCGCCGACCATCAGCATGGCGAAGGCAAACAACAGGTACAGCGTACCGATGTCTTTGTGGTTGGTGGCGTACACCCAACGACGCCAGCCAGCAGGGGCATGGTGGTCGTGGTGGTCGTCATGGGCGTGACCGGGGTTTCCTAGAACTGCGCTCATTTGGATTTCCTTCTCAATTCTCTAAATTCAGTCATGCAACAGGGCGGGGGGCTTACTTGCGCAAGGCCTGCACGTCGGCGGGCTGTACGACTTGCCCGGTTTTGTTGGACCAGTTGTTCTTTGTATAGCTAATGACCGCAGCAATGTCAGTATCGCTGAGCGATTTCCACGATGGCATGGTGTTGTTATTCTGGCCATTGAGCAGCACCAGAATTTGCTTGTTCTTGTCCGCGTCTTGCACTACCGCAGCGCCGTCCAGCGGCTTAATCGCACCGCCGCCCTTGCCATTGGCTTGGTGGCAAGCCACGCAGTTCTTGGCATAAACCTGTTCACCGCGCTGGGCAATGTCAGCCAATGCCCAAACCCGGGTTGGGTCGTCCAGCTTGGCAGCCATTTTCTTTTGCTCGCTAGCCACCCATTGGGTGTAATTCTCGGCAGACAACACTCTCACATGGATGGGCATGTAAGAGTGCTCCTTACCGCATAATTTTGCGCATTGCCCATAGAAATCTCCAGTCTCCTCAGCGCGGAACCAAGTATCCCGCACAAACCCGGGGATGGCATCTTGCTGGACTCCAAAGGCGGGCACGGCAAAAGCGTGAATGACATCGTTGGCCGTTGTGATCACACGAATTTTTTTGCCCACCGGCACCACCAGCGGGTTATCCACTTTCAACAGGTAATCGTCGATCACTTCGCCTTTTTTGGGGCCGCCGTTGTTGGACATTTCACGCTGGTTGGCGTCGATAGTGGACACAAAGCCGATGCCTTCGCCTTCGCCCTTGAGATAGTCGTAGCCCCATTTCCACTGCATGCCGGTAACCTTGATGGTCATGTCGGCATTGGTCGTGTCTTTCATCGCCACAACGGATTTGGTAGCCATCAGGCCCATGATCACAACGATGACGAAAGGGATTGCAGTCCAGGCGATTTCAACGGCGACGCTTTCGTGGAAGGTAGCGGCCTTGTGGCCCACCGACTTGCGGTGCTTCCAGATGGAATAGAACATGACCGCGAACACAGCCACAAACACCACGGTACATACGATCAGCATGAACCAGTGCAACCAGGCCTGTTCTGCAGCAATTTTGGTGGCCGCGTGAGGCAGATTCAACTGGTTGACTGCCGGGCCGCCGGGCAGGTCACCCGCGGCATGGGCCAGCGTCAAAACTGCCGATGCCGCCCATGCAGTCACCATCAGTCCCAATGAAGCCAACCGGTTCAAAATGCTCTTCATCGCTCTTACCTCTTCAATATGTAGATTTCTAGCCGTCTGTGGGGGACGATTCTAGCCGACAGCGCCCGCTTATTTCCTCTGACCCGAGGCCTGACCCAAGGCCTTGCGCATTTCATCCAGACTGACGCGGGTCTCTGGCGCCACCCCCAACCGGGCGGGCGGCTTGAACGCGTGCCCGTAGATCACCTCAAAGCTCAGCTGCAAACGGCCGTCCGGGGTTTGGGTCGCTTGCCTGGCCAATCCGTCATGCAATTTCGCCAGCCAGCCCCGCCCGCGCAGACCCGGGAAGCGTTCGGCGTGCAGGTTACGCCCCAGCCCGCGCAGCTCGGCCAACAGGGTTTGCGGGGTACTGAAACTCAGGGTGATGTGCTCCATGTCCATCACCGGCTCGGCAAACCCCTGACTGACCAGCATGTCGCCCCAGTCGTGCATGTCGGTAAAGGTATGCGTCGGCGTCGGCCAGCCAAACTCGGCGTAAAGCGGTCGCAATTCGCGCAGCGTATCCGGCCCCAGACAGGAAAACATCAGGAATCCGTCCACATCCACCAGGCCATGCCATTGGGCGATCAGCGCCTGCGGGTCCGCTGCCATGTGCAGCGCCATATTGGCCCACAGCATCTGCACCGGCTTTTCAGGCTTGGCGTACACCGTCTTCGGGGTGCTCCAGGCAGCAGGATTCCACCAGAATTTTGCTATTCTTTTGTGAGCGGCTTGCGCTTTATTCACGCCGCTTTCGAGCACAAATGCCTTGGATTTCAGGTATCGCTTCGTTAATAGTTTGTGCGCCTGCAAACCACCTTGCAGCGGCTCCCAATGCAACCACTCTGACGGCTTTTTGACGATCCACTCCAGCCGCTCTTCCATGCGCCGGGCCACTTCTTCGTGCAGCCAGGGCGACGCAGGTGGTACAAGCGACGCCCATCGCGCGGCGGCAATAGGGTCTACGGTGGGTGGGCGTTGGGTGGACATGGAGAATGGCAGTGCGTTTAAGAGACGGTTGTCAACGCGTGGCGAGTATATTGGCTGGATGGTGCATGCTCTGTTTCAACGGCTATTGCGCGGGCTGCCCAGCCAATGCGCTGTCTGCCACCGCTGGCCCGCACACCCCATCTGCGAGGCCTGCGTCGTGCAGTTTGGCCAACCCATTCCGCGTTGCCAGACCTGCGCCCTGCCTGTTTTGCCCGGCATGCGCCGCTGCGGCGCCTGCATCGTCGCCCCGCCGCCACTGGATCAGTGTCTGGCTGCAGTGCCGTACTCCTACCCGTGGTCCCAACTGGTACAAGAGTTCAAGTTCCACGAACACACCGCCTGGGCGCGTTCCTTTGCCACGCTATTGCGCAGTGCGCCCTGGGTGGAACCGGCGCTGGAATCCGCCGACTGGGTGCTGCCCATGCCTTTGTCCAAAGAGCGCTTGCAGTGGCGCGGTTTCAATCAGGCGCTATTGCTGGCCCGCACGCTGGAACCCGCCAAAGTAGTGCACGACCTGCTGCTGCGCATCAAAGACACGCCACCACAAAGCTCGCTCCCGCGGCATGAGAGGCTGGGGAGTGTGCAAGGGGCCTTTGCGGTTGAACCGTTGTTGGCCTCCCGACTCAAAGATCAGCGTGTAGTTTTGGTAGACGACGTCATGACCAGTGGAGCATCGCTGCATGCGGCGGCCAAGGTGTTGCGGCAGGCTG